>NZ_FPJC01000013.1:0-165008 GCF_900119265.1 Pseudomonas sp. NFACC04-2 | reverse complement strand
GAAGATGGTTTCGACCGCACTGGCGCTGCCGCCATCAGCTAATTGCCACGGAGCCCCTCTCACAGCCCGGCTTCGGCCGGGCTTAGTTGTTTTTGGGATTTGCAGAAGAACAGCGGACGCAGGTTTTGCGGAAGCGGTGGCCCAACTTGCAGCAATATTGAATGTTCCGGCGCCTTCGCGAGCGAGCCCATTCCCACAAGGTTCTCGGTGCTGACAAACAGCTGCCCCCTGCACTATCGTCGAACTCTTCAAAATCCATCCCAGGATCTGTACCCAATGCCCGATGACATCCACTTCTACGAACCCGCCAACGGCCACGGCCTGCCCCACGATCCGTTCAACGCCATCGTCGGCCCACGGCCCATCGGCTGGATTTCGTCCCAGGATGGCGAAGGCCGCCTGAACCTGGCGCCCTACAGTTTCTTCAACGCCTTCAATTACACTCCACCGATCATTGGGTTCTCCAGCGTCGGGCGCAAAGACAGCCTGAACAACATCGAACAGACCGGTGAGTTCGCCTGGAACCTGGCCACCCGCCCACTCGCCGAGCAGATGAACCAGAGCTGCGCGATGGTCGGCCCAGAGGTCAATGAGTTCGAACTGGCGGGCCTGACGGCCGCCCCATCACGGGTGATCCAGGTGCCACGCGTCGCCGAAAGCCCGGTGTCCTTCGAATGCAAGGTCACACAGATCATTCAATTGCAGCGGGCGGACAAAGGGCTGGTGCCGAGCTGGCTGATCCTCGGCGAAGTGGTCGCCGTGCATATCGCCCAGTGGCTGCTGAAGGATGGGGTGTACGACACCGCCGCCGCCGAGCCAATTTTGCGCGGGGGTGGGCCGGCGGATTATTTCCAGCTGGGGCCTGAGGCGTTGTTCAAGATGCATCGTCCCAAATAGAGGCTTGCCCACCACACTCTGTGGCGAGGGGATTTATCCCCGCTGGGCTGCGGAGCAGCCCCCAATACCTTCCTGACACTGAGTTGCCTGGACTGGTTTTAGAGCCGCTTCGCGCCCCAGCGGGGATAAATCCCCTCGCCACAGGTGTAGGTCATCCCAACAGGTGACGCGGGTTTACCAGACCAACCCACCCTCGTCGTCGACACCCTGAAGATGGGTGAGCTGCACGGCAGCGGCATCATCGGCTTCGGTCGCGGTCTTGAAGGACTGGTCTTCAAGCACCTTGTTGAAACGCGGCGCACCTGAGCCGCCGATGGCCTTGGTGGCAATGGCGGCGTGGTAACCGCCGCCCTCCTTGGGAACAACGGCGGAAACAGCTTCAAAGGTTTCAAAGGCTTTACGTGCCATCTCTTGTGCATCCTGGCGGTGGAAAATGACGGTCATTAAACCTTCAACCGGCCAGTTTGTGTACCTGGGCCCGGCACCCTTCGGTCGCCTGGGTGGCGGAGACTTCCCTGAAGGTGTGGAAATCCAGGCTGCTCACCACCAGGTCTTGCACCAGCTCGGCGAAAATCGCCATGGCCGGTGAGTTGAAGTAGGCGTCCATCGACGGCTGATTGACCCAGAGCCCGGACACCAGCCACAAATCAGCGTCGCATTGCGATTGCTGCAAGGCAAAGTGCAGGCAGCCGGGCGCCTGGCGCGAAGGCGCGATCAGCGTGCTCAGGCGTGCACCCAGTTGCTTGGAGCAACCACTGCGGGCCCGGACAAAAGCCATGTGGCTGACGGGGATCTGTGTAGTCATGTTCAACCCTCCCAGGTAATCCGTTGTGCAGCCGGGGACAGGCTGCGACAGGATCAAAGGTTAAGCGTCACGACGCCAGCTTCGTTAGTCGATTCCTGCCGACCCGTTGCACAATCCTGCGCAGCGGTCGCACAAAATCCACCGTCGAACCGGTTGCCAGGCGTGAACTTGAAACAAAAGGTTTCAAGCAAGTTTCGCACGCCTTGCCCCGTCATGGCCCATTGCGCCGTGCAGGATCAGGCAAGCTTTTAACAGGATGTTGCTACCGCTGCGCCTTGCACAAACATAAGCTTTGTTCATCGCTCCTATCGCCTGAGGAACCCGGCATGTCGCCACTCGATCACGCCCACGTCCCGCTGGACACGTACCTGGAACAACAGCGCGCCGAACTGGCATCGATCATCGACCGCAACACCAGCGAAGATGGCAGCTACGCCACAGCCATCGGCTCGCTGAACCTGTCGCGGCACAGCCAGCCGCACAAGTTCGCACCGGTGCTGGCGCAACCGGCGCTGTGCATCATGGCCCAGGGCAGCAAACAGGTGCGCCTGGCGGATGAGCTCTTCAACTACGATCCGCTCCATTACCTGGTGGTCTCGGTCTCGATGCCGCTCAGCGGTTGCATCGCCGACGTTTCGCCCGAGCAGCCGATCCTGGCCCTGCGCCTGGACATCGACCCGGCGGAAATCACTGCGTTGATCGCCGATGCCGGCCCCTTGGGGGTGCCGACCCGCCCCGCCGGACGTGGACTGTATGTCGAACGCCTGGACACGCCGATGCTAGACGCTGTGCTGCGTCTGGCACGGCTGCTGGACACGCCGAAGGACATCGCCATGCTTGCGCCCCTGGTGCGCCGGGAAATCCTCTATCGCCTGCTGCGCAGTCCACAAGGCTATCGGCTGTATGAAATCGCCATTGCCAACAGTCAGAGCCATCGCATCAGCCAGGCGATCAAATGGCTCAACGGCCATTTCGAACAGCCGCTGCGCATCGATCACCTGGCCCGGGAAGTGAACCTCAGCGTCTCGACCCTGCATCACCGCTTCAAGGCCATGACGGCCATGAGCCCACTGCAATACCAGAAGCAACTGCGCTTGCAGGAAGCTCGTCGACTGATGCTGGCCGAAGGGCTGGAAGCTTCGGCGGCGGGGTATCGGGTGGGTTATGAAAGCCCTTCGCAGTTCAGCCGCGAGTACAGCCGGTTGTTCGGCGCGCCGCCATTGCGAGATCTGGCGCGGTTGCGGATGACCGTTTGACCTGGGTTTGCGTTGACTGGGCGGGCCTCATCGCGAGCAAGCTCGCTCCCACACTGAGTCTGTAGTGAACAGAGAACCTGTGTTCAATGAAGATCCCTGTGGGAGCGAGCTTGCTCGCGATGAGGCCAGTAAAAACACCTCAACACTTCGATGTCCAAACACCCTGGTCAATCTCAATCAATGTCGGCCCCTGCCGCTCGCGGGCCGCCAGCAACGCGGCACGCAGCGACGGCACATCCTCGATAGCTTGGGCAAAGCAGCCCAAGGCCTTGGCGACGCCGATGAAATCCGGGGTGTAGATGTCCACCCCCACCGGTTCGATGGCGCGGTTGAGCATGTATTTCTTGATCTCTTCGTAGCCTTGGTTATTCCACAGCAGCACGATCACCGGTGTGCGCGCTTCCACGGCGCTGGCCAGTTCCGGCAGGGTGAACTGCAACCCGCCGTCACCGATCAAGCACACCACCGCGGGGCGGCCGTTGCCCAGGTCCTTGCCGCCGAGCCAGGCGCCGATGGCCGCCGGCAACGCGTAGCCAAGGGTGCCGTAGCCGGTGGAGGAATTGAACCAGCGGCGCGGCTGCTCCGGGTTGAACGTCAGGTTGCCGGTGTACACCGGTTGCGTGGAATCGCCGACGAACACCGCCTCCGGTAGCGTCTGCAAGACCGTCTCGAGAAACACGGTCTGGGCGCGGGTCGCGGCGTCCCAACTGCCTTGAAGCTCCGCGCGCAATCGGGCGGCACGCGCCGGCCCCCAATCGGCATCGCGTTCGGCCAAGGGGCGCCGGCCCAATTCGTCGAGCAAGGCCCGGGCGGCGACACCGGCGTCGGCCACCAGCGCCAGGTGCGGCGGGAAGTTGCGCACGGTCTGGTCCGGGTCGATGTCGATGCGCAGCAGCGCACCGGGAATCTCGAAGCCACCGGCAAAGGTAATGTCGTAATCGGTTTCGGCCAGTTCGGTGCCGATGGCCAGCACCACGTCCGCCTCGGCCACCAACGCACGGGTGGCCGCCAGGCTCTGGGTGGAGCCGATCAGCAACGGATGACGCGCAGGCAGCAGGCCTTTGGCATTGATGGTCAACGCCACTGGCGCGCCGAGACGTTCGGCCAGTTCGGTCAATTCGGTCCTCGCGTCAATGGCCCCGCCACCGACCAGGATCAGAGGCCGCCGAGCCGTCGCCAGCAGATCGGCCATTTGTTTTACCGCAGCGGGTGCGGCACCGGCGCGGCTGATGTTCACCGGCACGCTGGCGAGCAAGGCATCGGCGTCTTCGACCAAAACGTCCAGCGGGATTTCAATGTGCACTGGTCGCGGGCGCCCGGCCTGGAACACCGCAAACGCCCGGGCCAGCACGCCGGGCAATTCGGCGGCGGACATCAGCGTGTGGGAAAACGCCGCGACACCGCCTACCAACGCAGACTGGTTCGGCAGTTCATGCAGCTTGCCACGACCGCCGCCCAACTGGCTGCGCGACTGCACGCTGGAGATCACCAGCATCGGGATCGAATCGGCGTAGGCCTGGCCCATGGCGGTGGTGATGTTGGTCATGCCCGGACCGGTGATGATGAAACACACGCCGGGCTTACCGCTGACCCGGGCGTAACCGTCGGCCATGAAACCTGCGCCCTGTTCATGACGCGGCGTCACATGGCGGATACTGGAACGGGCCAGCCCGCGGTACAACTCGACGGTGTGCACACCGGGAATGCCGAACACCTGCTCCACGCCATACGCTTGGAGTAACTTGACCAATACTTCGCCGCACGTCGCCATTGCCATTGCCATTGCCTTTTTCTGGTCGGGTAAAGGGCCGCGCAACCCATGGAGCGGGCCCCTTTTGTCTTGGAGATGGCGTTATTGGAACGGGCGGGGCATGGCGACAACAATGGATAAAAAGTCATACTAGCCATGTCCTCACGTCATGGCTTGGATCGAAATGAAACGACTCCCCCCGTTGCCGGCGCTGCACACATTTCTGATCACGGCCCAATGCTGCAACTTCACCCGGGCCGCCGAACAACTGCACATCACCCAGGGCGCGGTGAGCCGGCAGATCGCCGGGCTGGAAGATCATTTGGGTTATGCGTTGTTCCAGCGCCAGGCACGCGGCCTGAGCCTGACCGCCGAGGGCCAGGCGTGGCTGCCACGGGTGCAGCAGGTGTTCAGCCTGATCGGCGATGCGGTCCAGCAGATCGGCGAAAAACGCCAGACCCTACAGCTCAAGGCCCCGACCTGTGTGATGCGCTGGTTGCTGCCGCGCCTGTTGCAATGGCAAAAGGAACGACCGGACGTGCCGGTGGAATTGACCACCACGGTCAGGCACGGCGTGGATTTCCAGCGTGAAACCTTCGACGCCGCGGTGGTCTATGGCCCACCACCGGATGCCTCGCTGGCGTGCCTGCACCTGTTCGATGAACAGCTGACGCCTGTCTGCTCCCGATCGACCCTGCAAGGACCGGTGCCGCTGCATGAACCCGCCGACCTGCAGCACCACTTGCTGTTGCACCCGGCCCTTGACGAGCGCGACTGGAACGCCTGGCTGGCGGCGGCCGATGTGCACTTGAACCACGTCAGCAAGGGCCAGCATTTCGAAACCTTGGACCTGGCGATGTCCATGGCCTCCCAGGGCACGGGCGTGGCGATTGGCGACTGGTCGCTGATCGGCGACGACCTGAGTGCCGGCCGGCTGGTGATGCCGTTCGAGCTGAAGGTCAAGACCGGGCTGGGTTATCACCTGGTGCACCCGCGCAAGTCCCAGGCCTCGGCACCGTTGCTGGAGTTGATGGACTGGTTGGTGGCGCAGGCGCAGGTGCGGTAGCGACTGCCCCTTCGAGGGTGAATGAAACTGTGGCGAGGGAGCTTGCTCCCGCTGGGTTGCGAAGCAACCCCATAATCTATCCAGCCACCTTGATGCCTCGAGCTGAACCCTAGGGGGGCTGCTGCGCAGCCCAGCGGGAGCAAGCTCCCTCGCCACAAAAGCCAGCCATCAGGGTTATCAGAGCAGATTCGGCGCCTGCACCGGTTCGATCTGCGCCCAATGGGACGTGTCTTCGCGGTGCTGCTGCAGGTACGGCAACACCGCCCCCAGCAACGGCGCCTTGAACGCGTCCTGGAAGCGATGAGCCAGGCCCGGGATCAGCTTCAGTTGGCTGCCTTGGATGTGCGCCGCCAAGTGCACGCCGTGCATCACCGGCAGCAACGGATCCGCGGTGCCGTGGACGACCAGGGTCGGCACCCGCAGTTGATTGAGCAGTGCTACCCGGCTCGGCTCGGCCATGATCGCCATGATCTGGCGCTTCACGCCTTCGGGGTTGAAGGCCCGGTCATAGGCCAGTGCAGCCTGATGCAGCAAGGCCTGGCGATCATCCACCACCATCGGGCTGCCCAACGCGGCCAGCAGATCGGCCTGCTGTTCAAGGGCCATTTCGCGATTCGGAGCACCGCGCCGGGACAACAGTTGCACCAGTCTTTCGCTGGGCGCGGGCAAGCCGGCGGCACTGGAACTGGTCATGATCAGGGTCAGGCTTTCAACCCGCTCAGGCGCCATGGCCGCCATGTGCTGGGCGATCATCCCGCCCATGCTCGCGCCCAGTACATGGAAGCTTTGCACATGCAACGCGTCCATCAGCCCGAGCCCATCGTCGGCCATGTCGGTGAGGGTATAGGGCGCGGCCACGGGCAAGCCCAGTTTGTAGCGCAGGGCTTCAAAGGTCAGGTTGGCGCTGCCGGGCGCCTGGCGCCAGGTGCTCAGGCCGACATCGCGGTTATCGTAGCGGATCACCCGGAAACCCTGCTCGCACAGGGCGACCACCACTTCGTCCGGCCAATGGATCAACTGCCCACCCAGGCCCATCACCAACAGCAATGCGGGATCCGAGGCACGGCCAATGCTCTGGTAGACCAGGCTGACCTGATCCAGATCGACCCGTTGGGTCGCAACATTGACATCGCAACGAGACGCCGCCATCGACGGCAGGCCGAAACACAACGCGGCCAGGAAAATAAGTACACGCATGAAGAAACACCGAAACGCAGAACCCCAGTAGAGCGCGAGTCTGATGAAGTTTGTTCAAGCGCGCTGCCACAGTTGCGTGACAGTTTGATGAAGATTGCCGAGTGGGGATGGTTGCCCGGTCAAGTGGAGCAATAAAACCGAATGCTGTCCCCTGTGGCGAGGGGATTTATCCCCTCGCCACAGGGTGCAAGGTCACAGGGAGGGCAAACCTCGTGGGGCCTCAGGCCAACTGGCTCCGCAACTGCCGCGCCGCCGCCACCATGTTCACCAGTGCCGCTTCCGTTTCTGGCCAGCCCCGGGTCTTCAGCCCGCAGTCGGGGTTGATCCACAGCCGCTCGGCGGCGATGCGTTTCACCGCCTTGCTCATCAGCGCAACCATCTCGGCCGTGTCCGGCACCCTTGGCGAGTGGATGTCGTAGACGCCCGGGCCGATGTCGTTCGGGTAGTCGAATGCCTCGAATGCTTCCAGCAACTCCATGTCCGAACGGGAGGTCTCGATGGTGATGACATCGGCGTCCAGGTCGGCGATGGCCTTGATCACGTCATTGAACTCGCTGTAGCACATGTGGGTATGGATCTGGGTGTCATCACCCACGCCCGATGCGCACAAGCGGAAAGCCTCCACGGCCCAGTCCAGGTAGTGCTGCCATTGCCCGCGACGCAGTGGCAGCCCTTCGCGGAACGCCGCCTCGTCGATCTGCACGATTTTGATCCCGGCCTTTTCCAGGTCCAGCACCTCGTCGCGCAGGGCCAGGGCCAGTTGTCGGGCCTGGACCTGGCGCGACACGTCTTCGCGGGGGAACGACCACATCAGCATGGTCACGGGACCGGTGAGCATGCCTTTCATGACCTTGTCGGTCAGGCTTTGCGCGTAACGGATCCAGTCGACGGTCATGGCTTTCGGACGGCTGATGTCGCCGTAGATGATCGCCGGTTTCACGCAACGTGAGCCGTAACTCTGTACCCAGCCGAAACGGGTGAAGGCGTAGCCGTCCAGTTGCTCGGCAAAGTATTCCACCATGTCGTTGCGTTCGGCTTCACCGTGCACCAGCACGTCCAGGCCCAGGCGTTCCTGGATCTGCACGGCGTGGCGGATCTCGGTGTGCATGGCGTCCTGATAATCGTTGGCCGACAACTTGCCCTGCTTGTAGGCCTGACGGGCCAGGCGAATGGCCGGAGTCTGTGGGAAGGAACCGATGGTGGTGGTAGGAAAGACCGGCAGCGCCAGGCGTGCGCGCTGGCGTTCGATGCGCTGGGCAAACGGCAAATGCCGCTGGCTGTCCTGTGGCCCGATCGCCGACAGACGCGCCTGGACCTCGGCTTTGTGAATGCGCGCCGAGCCGGCGCGACGGGCCTGCACCTCGCGGCTGTCGCTCAACGCCTGTTGCACGGCGGGTGCCTGTGGATCGTTCAGTGCATCACGCAGCACCGCGACTTCACCGCACTTCTGCACGGCAAAGGCAAGCCAGCTCTTGAGTTCGGGGTCGAGCCGGTCCTCACGCTCCAGGTCCACCGGGCTGTGCAACAGCGAGCACGAGGTGCTGACCCAAAGGTTGTCGCCAAAGCGCTCCTGGGCCGGTTGCAATTGCGCCAGCGCCTGTTCCAGTTCGCAGCGCCAGACGTTGCGACCGTTGACCAGGCCCACCGAGAGAATCTTGTAGGTCGGCAGGCGGTCCAGCACCTGGCCCAGTTGTTCCGGGTCACGTACCGCGTCGATGTGCAAGCCGTCCACCGGCAGGCTCACCGCCAGCCCGAGGTTGTCTTGCAGGCCGCTGAAGTAGGTGGCCACGAGCTTTTTCAACGGCGAGTACTGGAGGATGTGGTAAGCCCGCTCGAAGGCGCTCCTCCAGGCCAGGGGCAGGTCGAGGGTGAGGATCGGCTCGTCGATCTGCACCCATTCCACGCCCTGGGCCTTGAGGCGGTTGAGGATTTCACCGTAGACCGGCAGCAGGCGCTCCAGCAGGCCGAGCTTGTCGAACGCCTCGCCCTTGGCCTTGCCCAGCCACAAGTAGGTCAACGGGCCGATGATCACCGGTTTGACCTGATGGCCCAAGGCATGGGCCTCGTCCACTTCGTCGAACAACTGTTCCCAGCTCAGGGCAAAGGTCTGGTCGGCGGAAAACTCCGGGACCAGATAGTGGTAGTTGGTGTCGAACCACTTGGTCAGCTCCTGGGCGTATTGCGCCTGGCCGTGCTCGGCACCGCAGCAACTGGCCGTGGCACCACGGGCCATGGCGAACAGGGTGTCGAGGGTCGGCCGACCCTGGGCATTCAAGGTGCCGTGGAAACGTTGCGGGACGACGCCCAAGGTCAAGGTGTGGCTGAGCACCTGGTCGTACCAGGCAAAGTCGCCGACCGGCAGCAGGTCGATGCCGGCGTCTTTCTGCAGTTGCCAGTGCCGGGCCCGCAGTTCACGACCCACGGTTTGCAAGGCAGCCGGGGCCAGGTCGCCCTTCCAGTAGGCTTCGAGGGCTTTTTTCAGTTCGCGGTCGGCGCCGATGCGGGGAAAACCGAGGGTGTGGGCCAGGGCCATGGTATGCGTCCTCCTGTAAAAGATGGCGCCATTGTCGACAGCTCGACCCACATGAGACAAACTCAACCTTTTCGTGTTGATCACAAGTTTTACTCATGGAGCAACTCTGGTGCTTGAACTCCGTCACCTCAAGACCCTGCACGCCCTGCGCGAAGCCGATAGCCTGGTCGAAGCCGCCGAACGCCTGCACTTGACCCAGTCCGCCCTCTCCCACCAGTTCAAAGAACTGGAAGAGCGCCTGGGCATGCAGTTGTTCGTACGCAAGACCAAGCCCGTACGTTTCACTAGCGCCGGCCTGCGCCTGTTGCAACTGGCCGATGCCGCCCTGCCGTTACTGCGCAGTGCTGAACGGGACATCGCCCGCTTGGCGGGCGGCACCGCCGGACGCCTGCACATGGCCATCGAGTGCCACAGCTGCTTCCAATGGTTGATGCCAACCATCGACCAGTTCCGCGATGCCTGGCCGGAAGTCGAGCTGGACCTGGCCTCGGGTTTCGCCTTCGCCCCCTTGCCGGCCCTGGCCCGGGGCGATCTCGATTTGGTGGTGACCTCCGACCCGCTGGAATTGGCCGGCATCACGTACGTGCCGCTGTTCACCTACGAAGCGATGCTCGCCGTCGCCAACCAACATCGGTTGGCGGGTAAACCCTACATCGTGCCCGAGGACCTGATCAGCGAAACCCTGATCACCTACCCGGTGGAGCGAGACCGGCTAGACATCTTCACTCGTTTCCTGGAACCGGCCGACATCGAACCGGCCCAGGTGCGCACGTCCGAGCTGACGGTGATGATGATGCAACTGGTGGCCAGCGGTCGTGGCGTCTGCGGCATGCCGCACTGGGCGCTGCATGAATACAGCTCGCGGGGCTACGTGAAGGCCAAGCGGCTGGGGGAGAAAGGTTTGTTCGCCACGTTGTACGCGGCGGTGCGCACCGACATGCTCGACGCGCCGTACATGCGCGATTTTTTGCTGACGGCCAAGGACACTTCGTTTTCCACATTGGATGGGGTTAGTGCCGTGCGCTGAAGCGCAGCGTGTTTTTCACTCGGCCTGCAAGATGACCAGTCATCTTAATGTCACACTCACCTGTCAGGTCTGACAGGTGACACTCCTCTTCTTTCGCGCTCTGATGGTGTCTGTCCCGAGTCAGTTCAGGCACCGTAGCCGAGGAGAAAAATGGACAGCGTCCACAACTCATCCCAGGCCGACGCAGCTCTTGCGCTGTGGCCCATGTATATTCCAGGGTGGAAGACCCCCGTGCTGCCGACAGGGGCCTACCACGGCGGCATTCCCCTGAGCATTCACTCGCCGTCCATCCGCCTGTACATGGTGATTGATCCGTTCAAGACGCTCTCTAAACCACTGGCCGTCAACGATTCCGTACAGCTATGGGTCAATGACCAACCGACATCCGTGATCAAGATCATCAAGGCGGGCGAGGATAACGACCGCATAGACATGGAATTGCCATGGGGATGGCTGGTGAACGGAGACAATACAATGTTTTACCGAGTGACCCGGCCCAGCGGGAATTTCGATGACTCGACCCCGGTCCTGGACCTGTTGTTCCATTACCCGCCATCCGGGATCACTGTCAGCCATCCGGCCAACGTCAACCCGGCACAGCCAGGCACGTTTACGTTAAACCGCAGCTACCCGCGCGAATATGATGTGGTGACACTGACCGTAGGGACCTGGAGTAAAAACATTCCCTATGTCCATCCTGCTAATCCGATCACCTACACCTTGACTGCGGCCGAACTTCAGCAAATCGGCGACGGCACCCATACGGTGAGTGCCCGGATAGTCGATCAGTTGGACAACAGCGATGTATCCCCTACGAGTTCGATCGTCATCAACACGGCACCGGTGGAATGGGAGGATCACTACACTTCACTGGCGGACTCCTATAACGGCTGGATTCCCTATCTGGCGGCCCGTTCCGGATCTATCCGCCCGCACGTCATGAACCATCAATTAGTCAACGCGTTTTTCAACTTCACCGACCAAGGCGCCCCATACGGCTTCGCCGGGGTCATCCTCTATCAAGACTTCCTTTTCATTCCCGGGCAGTACCAGTTCACGTTCGAAGCAACCCATGTTGCCGACGGCAGCCACATTCCAGGGCTGGTCAACCCGATCCTTTACCCCGATACCGGCATGCCGCAATGGCGTGGCGTTCCCCGTCATGTCCCCAAGGACGGAGTTTGGTACGTGTTTTCAATCGTATTCACCATCATCGAACGAGGGATGGTACGGATGTATATAAACAACGACCAGGATGGCAGTAACGGCAACGATTTCGGCATACGGGACATAAGAATCGTGCGATTGAACAGTGGAGCAGGAAGTATGAGCACGCCTGCGGAGGAATCCGATCTGCCCGTTTATACCGGGCCACGGCCAGAGATCAAATACCCTTGACGACTATCGGGACAGGGGCGAATCGACCTCTTCGCCCTTGATCCCAAGCATCGATATCTGGCGCCACATGTGGATTTTGTCGAAGTAATCCTCGCCCACCCGCACCGCCAAAGGTTCAAGCCCGAACTGGATGAAGCCGCAGCGCTGGTACAACTTGAAGGCAGCCTCATTGCCAGCGGTAACGGTGAGCTGGATGAGTTGTACCGCAGGGTGGTTTTGCGCTTCGGCCAGTGCCGCTTGCACCAGTTCATGAGCTAAACCGCGCTGACGAAATTCGGCCGACACATACATGCCAAACAGTGTTGCCTTGTGGCGGACCTTTTCCCGCGGCTCGAACGCAAGACCAACGATGCCGGCCAACGTTCCTGCTTCGAACGCACCCAGCACCACATCGAGCTTGCTGCTCAACCGCCCTTCCCACCAATTCAACGGCATCAGCGCCCGCTCCCGCACACTGGAAGTGAACGCCTGCGGATGGCGATCGTAGGCTTCAAGCATCAGCTCGCGGTAGGCCAGGGCGTGATTGGCATCCAATCGTTCGATCCACACGCTCACGCCGCCCTGCGTTGCTCAAGCACCAGACGCAGCGCCAATGCACCCAGCACAAACCCCATGAAATAGCGCTGGGCCGCCAGCCAGGTGGGGTTGTGGACAAACCACGAGGCAATGCCGGCCGCGAACAGGGCAATCAGCAGGTTGACGCTGAAGCTGACGCTGATCTGGGTCAGCCCGAGGATGATGCTCTGGGTGAACAGCGAACCGTGTTCCGGGCTGATGAACTGCGGGAACACCGACAGATAGAACACCGCGATCTTGGGGTTCAGCGCACTGGTGAGAAAACCCATGGTGATCAACTTGCGTGCCGGGTCCGCCGGCAACCGCTGGGCCTCGAAGGGCGAACGCGCGCCCGGCCTCACCGCCTGCCAGGCCAGCCACAACAGGTACAGCGCGCCGGCCCATTTCAATACTTCATAGGCCATGGGCACCGCCAGGAATACCGCCGTCAGCCCCGCGGCGGCGGCGAACATGTGCACGAAGAACCCCGCCACCACGCCCAACAGCGACGTGACGCCGGCCTTGCGGCCCTGGCAGATCGAACGGGAAATCAGGTAGATCATGTTCGGGCCGGGCGTCAGCACCATCAGTAACGCGGCGGCGGCGAAAATCAACAGGTCCGGCAATGGAATCATGGGCGTCAGTCCTTGAGGCATGAATCAGCAAGTGGCGAGGTGTGTCGCTCGATAAAACGGCAGGATCACCTCGCCTGTCAACGGTGCGAGTACAAGATCGCCGTCGCCGGCCGGGTCGATCCAGCACACCTCTTCGATCTCGGCCGCCGGCGAAACCGGGGCGTCGATGTTCAGCAAAAACACCTCGGCCTGTACGATAAACCCCGGTTCGTTGGCCGCCGGCGCGCTGAATACGCCCAAATGGCGGGCCTGGGCCGGATCGATCCGCAACCCAAGCTCTTCCTCCAGCTCCCGAGCCAGCGCCTGCACCGGTTGTTCATGGGCCTCGATCTTGCCCCCCGGCTGCATGAAGGCCCGGGTGCCGCGCTTGCGCACCAGCAGGGTTCGCCCGTCCGGCCCGAGCAACAGGGCGGCGGCGATGCGGATGAGGGAAGTGGTCATGATGAGTCAAAGCCTTGGGCAGAAAAATGCCAGGGAGATTACAGACCAAAGCCCCAGGGAGCAAAGCCTGGCGCTGGTTTCAGAATCCAGACATACCCATGTGGGAGCGGGCTTGCTCGCGAAGGCGATGTATCAGGCGACATTGGCTGCGATTGATACGCCGCCTTCGCGAGCAAGCCCGCTCCCACAGGTTGAACTGCGTCGTCTGTCCGATGCGTATCACCCCAAAATCGGCTTCGGCGCCGAAGGGTCGGCCTGTTCTTCGGGGATCTTCACGAACACGCTGTACCGGGCCCCTTCCATCGACTCGAAGGCGATGAGCTTTTCCACCAGCGGACCGCTCAGGACCTTGCCGGCGTTGAGCAGCAGCATGCCGTTGTCGGCGTTGAGGTTGCGCGCCAGGATCATGCCAGCCGCCAGCTCCCGGGTGGACATGACCTTCACCGTAGGGTCCGACAAGGTCACGTCTTCCAGGTACTCGCCGCAGGCCTTGATGAAGTCCTCGACCATGTCCGGGTCGTACAGCTTGCCGGCGTATTTGCGGATGTAGACCAGCGCTTCATCGCTGTTCATCTGTCGTTCGAGGATCAACCCGCGCTGCAGCTCGATGAAATCCACCGCCAGTTTCAAGAGTCGCGAGCCGAAAGGAATGGCCTCGCCCTTGAGGTGCTCGGGGAAACCGCTGCCGTCCCAGCGCTCCTGGTGATGGCGGATGATCCGGGCCGCGTCCTTCATCGGGTCCAGGGTCATCAGCAGCGATTCGCTCTGCTTCGGATAGGCCCGATAGAGATCGAGTTCATTGTGGTGCAGCAAGTCGGCGGGCGTGACCATCATATTGTCGGTCCAGCTCAGCTTGCCGATGTTGTAGAGCGCCGCGGCCATGGTCAGGTCGCGGTCGGTGGACTCATCGAGAAAATGCAGTCGGCTGTAGACCCTGATCAACTCGATGATCTGCCGGTTGGTCTGCTTGGCCTTGGGCAGGCGCAGGTTGGCGATCAGCGAAAACACCTCGGTGCTGGTCACATAACTGCGCTTGAGCTCGTCGTAGGCCAAGTCGAGCATGTCGGCGGTCTGCTGCAGCTCGGAGGTGCGCGACGCCACGCGTTTTTCCAGGGTGGCGTTCAGGGTCTTGAGTTGCTGGTTCTGCTCGCGGTTGAGCGCTTCGAGGCGCTGGCGCTCGCTTTCGGAATGCTGGTGGGCCAGGGCCTGGCGCAAGGCCTGCACCAGCTCCTCATCGTTCCAGGGCTTGCTGAGGTAGCGATAGAGCTGCCCCTCGTTGATGGCCTTGGTCATCATGTCCACATCGGCATAACCGGTGAGCAGGATACGCAACGTCGATGGATACAACTTGCGGATCTCGGCCAGCAACGTAGCACCGTCCATGTTCGGCATGCGCGCGTCGGTCATCACCAGGTCGACCGGCCGTTCCTTGAGAATCTCCAGGGCCTTGGCGCCACTGTCGGCCAGCAGGATCTCGTACGGCTGGCTGCGCAATAGCCGACGCAGGCTATTGAGAATCGACTCTTCGTCATCGACCAGCAGCACCGTCGGCTTCTTTACCGGAACGTCCGGTGATTGATCTTCCATTTGAAACCCCCTCCTGTTCACAGCAACCGTTCTACCTTAGCCCCAAAATACAGGCTAGTAGATTGCGAAAATTTCGACACATTTGCCATCAGTGGCCGAGCGCATCGCGATGAGGCGACTATGCTCTACCCCATGAAGGGCCATGTACAGGCCGAATACTCATGCCAGCGAAAGGGATATCAGATGTTCCCAGGGTTCTATAGTCAGCATCAAAGTGGTGCACGGACATGAGCCTGCCTTTGGATAAAACCAATCGGCGGATCCTCATCGTCGACGACACCCCGACCATCCATGAGGATTTTCGCAAGATCCTCAGCCCCCAGATGAACGCCGAAGACAACCTGAGCAGCGCCGAAGAGGCTTTGTTCGGCGCGCCGGTGGCCGTTGCCGCCATGAGTTTCGTCCTCGATTCGGCGTTCCAGGGCATGGAAGCGTTGAACAAGGTCGAGACGGCGCTGGCCCAAGGGCAGCCCTTCGCCATGGCGTTCATCGACATGCGCATGCCGCCGGGCTGGGACGGCCTGGAAACCATCGAACGGCTGTGGCGCGCCGATCCCAAGCTGCAAGTGGCCCTGTGCACCGCCTACTCGGATTATTCCTGGGAAGACATTTCCGAGCGCCTCGAACTGGGCGACCGTCTGCTCATCCTGAAAAAACCCTTCGACGCCATCGAGATCCGCCAGATGGCCAGCGCCTTGACCGTCAAATGGCAGATGACCGAGGACGCGGCGCTGAAAATGGACATGCTCGAACGGGCGGTCGAGGAACGCACCCGCGAGTTGGCCGACGCCAACATCATCGTGCAGAACAGCCCGACCATTCTCTATCGCCTGCGGGGCGAGCCGCCGTTCGCGTTGATGTACATCTCCCATAACATCACCAAGTTCGGTCATTCCGCGGCGCAACTGATCAACGCGCCGGATTGGGCGCAAACCCTGATCCACCCCGACGACCAGGACAAAGTCCAGGAGGCCATGGTCCGCGTCCTCGACCGTGATACTGTCGGGGCTTCCATCGAGTTTCGCATGCGCACGGGCGACGACACGTTCCGCTGGGTGGAGAACCGCTACATTCCGGTGCGCAACGACCAGGGCCTGTTGCTGGAAGTGGAAGGCATCATCCTCGACATCACCGAGCGCAAGCTGGCCGAAGAGAAGATCGCCCTGCTCGCCCGCACCGACGGCCTGACCGGGCTGGCCAACCGCGCCACCATGATCGAGCGCCTGCACCAGGCCTTCGCCGCCGCTCGTCGGGGCGCGGCGCCGTTTGCCATGTTCTATCTGGACCTGGACCACTTCAAACGCATCAACGACACCTTGGGCCACCCCATCGGCGACCTGCTGCTGCAGGAAGTCGCCACTCGCATCAAGTCCTGTACCCGGGAAAACGATGTGGTGGCGCGCCTGGGCGGCGACGAATTCGCTCTGCTGCAACTGGACGTCCATGAAGCGACCCACTGCGCCGCGCTGGCGGGCAAGATCCGCGATGCCCTCGTGGCGCCGTACTCCCTGGACGGCAACGACGTGCGAATCTCGGTGAGCATCGGCATCGCCCTGTACACCCCGCAGAGCCTGAGCGCCGACAGCCTGATGGCACAATCCGACATGGCCCTGTACCGCTCCAAGGAAAAGGGTCGCAACCAGTATCACTTTCACAATGAGGAAATTAACCAGGAAGTCACCGACCGGGTCGCCCTGGCCAACGATCTGCGCCAAGCCATCGAAAACCAGGAACTGCACCTGCACTACCTGCCCGAAGTCGACCTCGGCTCCGGCAAGATCCTCGGCATGGGCGTGCAGGTGCGCTGGAACCACCCCCAACGGGGCTGGCTGGAACCGGAGGCCTTCATGCCAGCAGCCGAGAAGACCGGGATCATCATTGGCCTGGGGCATTGGGTGCTGGACCAGGCCTGCCAACAGATGCGCCAATGGCGCGACCAGGGCATGGCGCCGCCGGTGATCGCCATCGACCTGTCCCTGACCCAGCTCAAGACCGGCCCGGAACTGATCTACGACGTGCTGCGCACCACCGCCCGCTGGGAGCTGGCACCCTGGGACCTGCGTTTCGACGTCACCGAAGCCACCCTGGCCCAGACCAAGTGGACCCACAACGACGTGCTGCCGCGCCTCTGCGAATTGGGTGTGCAGATCGCCATCGATGACTTCGGCACCGAATATTCCTCGTTCGATTACCTCAAGACCTACCGGGTCAATCACCTCAAGCTCGCCCAGCGCTTTCTTGACAGCGCCAACGCCGACCCCGAGAACGCCACGACGTTGCGGGCGATTATCAACTTCGCCCGGGACGTGGGCATCGGGATCATTGCCGAGGGCGTCGAGACCCAGGAGCAACGTACCACGCTGATGTCCAGCGGCGGCGCGATGCAGGCCCAGGGGCATTACTTCAGCACCGTGGTCGACAGCGGCCAGGCCGCCGAACTGCTCAAGGCCGGCACGATCATTCCCGCGACAGACCACTGGACCCGACCAGCGAGCCAGCTATCGGAGAGCAATCCATGAACCCCATGTCGGTGCCTGCCAACCGGCGGATCCTGGTGGTGGACGACACGCCGGCGATCCACCAGGACTTTCGCAAGATCCTCAGCCCCAGCGCCGGCAGCGATGACTCGCTGGACGACACCGAAAGCCTGCTGTTCGGCACCCCACAGGTCAGCCGGCTGCAATTTCAGATCGACTCGGCCTACCAGGGCGAGGAGGCACTGGAACTGGTCAAGCGCGCCCAGGCCGAAGGCCAGCCCTATGCGCTGGTGTTCGCCGACATGCGCATGCCACCGGGCTGGGATGGCCTGCAAACCATCGAAGAATTGTGGAAAGCCGACCCGCGCCTGCAAATCGCCCTGTGCACGGCCTTCTCGGATTACTCCTGGGAAACCATGTCCGAACGGATCGAGTTCGATGATCAATTGCTGATTCTCAAGAAACCGTTCGACACCTTGGAAATCCGCCAGATGGCCAGCGCCATGACCTGGAAATGGCAACTGGCCCAGGACGCGGCGCGGAAAATGCGTAGCCTGGAACGCACGATCGAAGAGCGCGTCCAGGAATTGCTCAAGGTGTCCCACCTGCTGCAATACGACGTGCTCACCGAGTTGCCCAACAGCATGTTGCTCGGCGATCGCCTGACCCAGGCCATGGCCCAGTGCCGTCGGCACGACCGTCAACTGGCGGTGATGTTCATCGGCCTGGACCGTTTCAAGCGCATCAACAACGCGCTGGGCCATCCGGTGGGCGACGAAATGCTCAAGCGCGTGGCCCGGGCGCTGGCGAGCGTGGTGCGTGAATCCGATTCGGTGTTCCGCTACGGTTCCGATGAATTCGTGGTGATCGTGGGGGACATCGCCGAGGCGCAGCAAACCAAAGGCGTGGCCGAAAAACTGCTGGCGGCCATCAGCACCCCCCAGCCTATCGACGGCCATGACCTGAGCGTCACCGCGAGCCTGGGCATCAGCGTGTACCCGAGCGACGGTTTCGACGCCGTGGCGCTGATCAAGAAAGCCGAGACAGCGATGCGCAACGTCAAGGAAACCGGCCCCAACGACTACCGTTTCTTCACCGAGGACATGAACCGCCGGGCACGGCAGCAACAGACCATCGAATCGGGCCTGCGCCTGGCCCTGCAGCGCAAGGAATTCGTACTGCATTACCAACCCAAGCTCGATCTCAAGAGCGGCAAGGTGGTCGGGGTCGAGGCGTTGGTGCGCTGGAACAGGCCAGAACATGGCCTGGTCTACCCGGCGGATTTCATTCCGGTGGCCGAGGACAGCGGCTTGATCGTGCCGCTGAGCCAATGGGTACTCCAGGAAGCCTGCCAGCAGGCCTGCCGTTGGCAAGCCCAGGGCATGCGGCCGCTGTGCCTGTCGGTGAACATCTCGGCCATCGATTTTCGCCAGCGCGGCTTCGTCGAAGGCATCGCCCGCACCCTCAAGGAAACCGGCCTGGATCCGACACAGTTAGAACTGGAGATCACCGAAAGCGTACTGATGCAGAACATCGATACCACGGTCGCCATCCTCAAGGCCATCAAGCAACAGGGGATACGCCTGGCCATCGACGATTTCGGCACCGGCTATTCGAGCCTGAGCTACTTGCAGAAATTTCCGGTGGATGTGCTGAAGATCGACCAGTCGTTCGTCGGTGACCTGAGCATCGATAGCAATGACGCCAAGCTGGTGAGCACCATCATCAGCCTGGGCAAGAGCCTGAACCTGCACATCATCGCCGAAGGGGTGGAAACCCTTGAGCAGCTTGAATTTCTCAAGAAGCACCAATGCGAGGAAGCCCAGGGTTACTACTTCAGCAAAGCCGTCGAACCGCAGGCCTTTGCCGATTGGATGACCGAGTGGGAAAAACGCCAGAACCCGTTTTCGTGAACAACTGAGTCCTCAACCAAAGTTTCAAGGAAAACATCCCATGGCGTTACATGGACTGATTCTGGCGCTCGGCCTGCTCGTGGGAGCAAGCGTAACCGCTCACGCCGCCCCCCTGGATGAACCTCTCAAGCCTCTGCCCCCGGTGCCGGCCCTGGACCCCAAGCGCGTCCAGTTGGGGCTGCGGCTGTTCAATGACCCACGGCTGTCCGTCAACAACACCCTGTCCTGTGCCAGTTGCCATCGCCTGGACAAGGGCGGCGCCGACGACAAGCCGCTTTCCCTGGGCTTCGACGGCAAGCCGGTGGAGGTCAATACACCTACCGTGTTCAACGCCGGCCTGAACTTCCATCAGTTCTGGGATGGCCGCGTCGATACCTTGGAAGAACAGGTCCACGAGGTCGTGACCAGTCCGGTGGAAATGGGCAGCACCTGGGAGTCGGTGCTCAAGCGTATCGCCGATGACCCCGGCTACGCCAAGGACTTCAAGGACGCCTATCCCGATGGCGTGACCAAGCCTAATATCCAGGGCGCCCTGGCCGACTACGAACGCACCTTGCAAACACCCAATTCGCGTTTTGACCAGTACCTGCTGGGCAATACCGACGCCCTCACGCCCCGGGAAAAATTCGGTTATCAGCGTTTCAAGGAGTACGGCTGCATCGCTTGCCACCAGGGCGTGAACATCGGCGGCAACATGTTCCAGAAATTCGGCGTCATGGGTGACTACATCGGCGACCGGGGCACCCCCACCCGGGCCGACGAAGGACGCTTCAACATCACCGGTGATGAAGCGGACCGCCAGGTCTTCAAGGTGCCCAGCCTGCGCAACGTGGCCGTCACTGCGCCGTATTTCCATGACGGGTCGGCGACGACTCTGGAACACGCGGTGGAGGTGATGTTCAAGTACCAACTGGGTCGTGAGCCTCTCAAGAACGATACGACACTGATCGTCGAGTTCCTCAAGACCCTGACGGGTGAATCGGAGGGCAAGCCCCTATGACCACTCTGCGCCGCCTCGGTCTTGCCTTCATCGGCCTGTTACTGGCTTCGGTCCTGCTGTTCATGTACATCAATTCGGGGGCCCAGCAGGCCGCCTCGTACATTGAATCCCGTGACCTGATCCGCCTGCTCAAGCAACAGGACGCCATCTGGGACAACGAAGTCCTCAAGTCGCGAATCGCCCTGACCCACAACTACGACCCGTTGGTCTCCCCCCTGCACGAAATGGCACGCCTGTGGCAGCGTCTGGACGCCATCGAATCGGAACCGGGACGCCACGGACCGTCACTCTGGGAGGCCCAGCGCGACGAATACCTCAAGCTGGTCAAGGAAAAAACCCGCTTGATAGAACAGTTCAAATCCCATAACGCGGTGTTGCGTAACTCCCTGGCCTTTCTGCCCACCGGTGAGGACGACATCCAGGGCCAGTTCGCCCGGCTGCCCGACACGTACAAACTGGAGTTGCAGAACGTTGCCATCGACACTTACGACTTGTTGCTCAGCAGTATGGAGTTCGCCCAGGTCAGCTCCCCGGAGATCGCAGCCGAGGTGCTGTTGGGCTTGAACCAGTTGGATGTCAACAAGGAGCGCCTGCCTGAGGGGTTGCTCAACTCCATCGAAGTCCTGCGCAGGCACATCGGGGTGATCCTGCGCGAACAGCCAAAGGTCAACGAATTATTGTTGGGCATCGAAGCGATCCCCTTGGCCGATCGCCTGGACACCATCACCAACCTGCTCGAGAAAGACCAGGAAAAAGCCGCAGCCAAGTACGAGCGCAACCACATTTACTTGCTGGTGTTCGCCACGTTCCTGGTGCTGATTCTGATCTGGCTGGCGATTCGCCTGATACGCAGCTTCGCCGAAATCAATCGGGTCAACAGCGCCCTGCAGAGCGCCAACGATGAACTGGAACAACGGGTCGAGGAGCGTACCCGCCAGCTCAAGGACACCCAGAGCGAATTGATGGACACCGCCCGCCAGGCCGGCATGGCGGAAATCGCCACCAACGTGTTGCACAACGTCGGCAACGTCCTCAACAGCGTGAACATCTCCGCCGACCTGGTCAGCCGCAAACTGCGCAGCAGCAAGGCCCTGGGGCTGGGCAAGGCGATGCAACTGATCAACGAGCACGCCGATGACCTCGGGCACTTCCTCACCGAGGACGCCAAGGGCAAGCTGCTGCCCGGCTACCTCAACCAACTGGTCGAGGCCATCGCATCGGAGCAGCAGAGCCTGACCGAAGAACTGGCCCAGTTGAGCAAGAGCGTGGACCACATCAAGGACATCGTCTCCACCCAGCAATCCTATGCTGGCGCCAGCAGCCTGCTCGAGCCCCTGGTGGTCAGCGAACTGCTCGAAGACGCTTTGCGCATGAACTCCGGCGCCCTGACCCGCCATCATGTTACGGTGATCAAGGAATACGGCGACGTGCCGCGGATCATGGGCGACAAGCACCGCTTGCTGCTGATCCTGATCAACCTGATCAGCAATGCCAAGTACGCCATGGCCGGGGTGTCCAACGATGCGCGGAACATGACCCTCAAGGCCGCTGTCGTCGATGGCGAGACTCTGCAAATCAGCGTAAAGGACGAAGGCGAAGGCATCCCGGAGGAAAACATGACGCGCATCTTCGCCCATGGTTTTACCACGCGTAAGGAAGGCCACGGCTTTGGCCTGCACAGCTGCGCATTGGCGGCCATCGAAATGAACGGCCACCTCACCGCCCACAGTGAGGGGCCAGGCAAAGGGGCGACATTCCAATTGCAAGTGCCCCTGAAACTTGCAGAAGGTGAACCATGAACAGCATGAGTAACCGCCGCATCCTGTTGATCGACGATACACCCGCCATTCATGAAGATTTCCGCAAGATCCTCACCCCGGAAGATGAAAGCAACACGGATTTGCAGGACATGGAAAGCGCGCTGTTTGGCGAAGCGCCGAAACCTGCCGCCACCGTGTTCGAACTCGACTCGGCCTACGGTGGGCAGGAAGGCCTGAACAAATTGCTGGAAGCCATGGCCAAGGAGCGCCCCTATGCCCTGGCCTTCGTCGACATGCGCATGCCCGAAGGCTGGGATGGCGCCAAGACCATCGAAGAACTCTGGAAGCGCGACCCGCAGTTGCAAGTGGTGGTTTGCACCGCCTATTCGGATTATTCCTGGGATGAATTGCTCGACCGCCTGAACGGCCACGACCGCTTGCTGATCCTGAAGAAGCCATTCGACAACATCGAAGTCCAGCAGATGGCCAACACCCTGACCACCAAATGGGAAATGACCTCTCGGGCGCAATTGAAGATGAACAAGCTCGAAGACCTGGTAGAACAACGCACCCAGGCCTTCCGACAGGCCAGCGAACTGCTGCAGATGGAGATCGACGAACGCAAGATGCTGGAAACCCAGTTGGTGCAATCGGAAAAGCTCGCCTCGCTGGGCCAGTTGGCGGCCGGGGTGGCCCACGAGATCAACAACCCGATCGGCTTCATTTCTTCCAACCTGGGGGCGCTGGACGGCTACTTCGGCAAACTCCAGGAAATGCTCACCGCCTACGGCAGCGCCGAGGAGGCCATCGCCTCGCCGGAGCTGGTGGTGAACTTGAGAAAGCTGCGCGAACAGGTGGAATTGGACTTCCTGGTCGAAGACATCCCCCTGCTGATCAAGGAATCCAAGGATGGCATTGGCCGGGTCGGGCAGATCGTCAAGGACCTGAAGGACTTCTCCCGCGTTGATTCCAGCCAGGAATGGCAGATGGCCAATTTGCAGCAGGGCATGGATTCAACGTTGAACATCGTCGCCAATGAAATCAAGTACAAGGCCGACGTGGTCAAGGAATACACACCCTTGCCGGAGGTGGAATGCCTGCCGTCGCAGATCAACCAGGTGATCATGAACCTGATCGTCAACGCCGCCCAGGCCATCGGTCCCGAACGCGGCACCATCACCCTGCGCAACGGGGTCGGTGAAGAAACCGTCTGGATCGAAGTGGCGGACAACGGCTCGGGCATTCCCCCCGAGACCCTGCAGAAAATCTTCGACCCATTCTTCACCACCAAGCCCATCGGCCAAGGCACGGGGCTCGGGCTGTCGTTGTCCTACGGTATCGTGAAAAAACACAACGGCGAGATCACCGTACGCAGCGAAGTCGGCGTCGGCACCACCTTCCGCGTGGAGTTACCGTTGCGGCAGATGAAGCAGGCGAGCTGAGCCACCCCGGCGGTTCAAACGGTGGGAGCGAGCTCCCTCACCACAACTGCCGAGCATCGCCGCCAATCCAATTGTGGGAGCGAGCTTGCTCGCGATAGCGGTGGGTCAGTCAATGTGGGGGGCGAGTGGGGACCGCCATCGCGAGCAAGCTCGCTCCCACAGGTTTTTCCGGCGCTCGTTTTTCCAGCCAACATACAGCCCCTGTGGCAAGGGAGCTGCATTCCAAGCTAATGTCTCGCCAATCGCTCCCCCCCAAGGAAACCGTATGAGCCTGTCTCTGCTGAGTCGTTACGCCTTCTTTGCTGGCTGTGTCATCTTCACCCTCGCCAGCCTGCCATTCCTGCAACACGATTGGCTCTGGCCCATTGCGCTGGTGACCGGGCTGTTGAGCCTGTTGGGGGTGTTCGACCTGCTGCAAAGCCGCCATGCCGTAAGGCGCAACTACCCGATCCTGGGCAATATCCGCTACCTGGTCGAAGGCATCCGCCCGGAGATCCGCCAGTACCTGCTCGAATCCGACAGCGATGCCCTGCCCTTCTCCCGGGCCCAACGCTCGCTGGTGTACTCCCGGGCCAAGAACGAAAGCGCCGACAAACCGTTCGGCACCTTGATCGACGTGTACCAGACCGGCTTCGAATTCATCGGCCACTCCATGCGCCCGGCCCCGCTGAGCGACCCCAGCGGTTTTCGCGTGACCGTCGGTGGCCCGCAGTGTACGCAGCCGTACTCGGCATCGGTGTTCAACATCTCGGCCATGAGCTTCGGCTCCCTGAGCGCCAATGCCATCCGGGCATTGAACCAGGGCGCGAAGCTGGGCAACTTCGCCCACGACACCGGTGAAGGCAGCATCAGCCCTTACCACCGTGAACACGGTGGCGACCTGACCTGGGAACTGGGCAGCGGCTATTTTGGCTGTCGCACCAGCGACGGGCGCTTCGACCCCGAGCGTTTCGCCGTCCAGGCACAGAACCCGCAGGTGCGGATGCTCGAAATCAAGATGAGCCAGGGCGCCAAGCCCGGCCACGGCGGGATCCTGCCCAAGCACAAGGTCACCCGGGAAATCGCCGAGACCCGTGGCATCCTCATGGGTGAGGACTGTATTTCGCCGTCATGCCACAGCACGTTTTCCACGCCGATCGAACTGATGCAGTTCGTTCAGCAACTGCGTGAGCTGTCCGGGGGCAAACCGGTGGGCTTCAAATTCTGCCTGGGCCATCCCTGGGAATTCATGGGCATCGCCAAGGCGATGCTGGAAACCGGGATCTTGCCCGACTTCATCGTGGTGGACGGCAAGGAAGGCGGCACGGGCGCGGCGCCAGTGGAGTTCACCGATCACATCGGCGTGCCGCTGCGCGAGGGCCTGTTGTTCGTGCACAACACCCTGGTGGGCCTGAACCTGCGGGACAAGATCAAGCTCGGCGCCAGTGGCAAGATCGTCAGTGCCTTCGACATCGCCAGCGTCCTGGCCATCGGCGCCGACTGGGCCAACGCTGCGCGCGGCTTCATGTTCGCCATCGGTTGCATCCAGTCCCAGAGCTGCCACACCAACAAATGCCCCACCGGCGTCGCCACCCAGGACACCCTGCGCCAGCGCGCCCTGGTCGTCCCGGACAAGGCCCAGCGGGTCTACAACTTCCACCGCAACACCCTCAAGGCCCTGGCCGAAATGCTCGCCGCCGCCGGCCTCGAGCACCCGTCGCAATTGCAGCCCAAGCATTTGGTGCGGCGGATGTCGGCTACCGAGGTCAAGTTGTTCTCTGAGTTGCACGTGTTTCTGAAACCGGGGGAATTGCTCACGGGTGAGGTCGATGGGGCGTTTTATTCGCGGATGTGGCAGATGGCGCGGGCGGATAGTTTTGAGCCGGAGAAAATAGTGGCGGCGTAACTATCGCCACCATCCCCTAATGTACCCTTCGGAACCTGTTAAATCTTTCATGACAATAAAATCACCTGACTCAGTGACATAAAATGAATAGAACTTCCTGTCTACCACCCGCCTATAAGTCTTGCCCTCAGCCGTCGCCGCATCAAAAGCGGCGCGCCCCTCTGAAACTACATTATTAATACCGTACTGAGGTAAAGTATTTGGGCGGAGCACCATACTGGAGCTGCTCAAAAGGTAGCGCAACGCCGGCATATAATTTATGGCACCCTGCGCTTTGGGCAACCACTTCCCATTAATAGGGGGCTCAATATAATAAAGCACAGGGGAATTGAGAAATTCTTTTGTTGCAATAATGTCATAAGCTATAAACATTGCCACGGCCGTCTCAAGCTCTTTTTTTGCGATAAGAACTTGCCCATAGCCGTAACTAAACGAATACATCGCCAAAACTGGTATCACCAAAAGCATTCGCAACCTATACCCAGCACGCCCCAAAACTTCACGACTCATCAGCAGCAAAAAAAACAATACTACAGAAAACCCCAGATAGTTCCGCGCTTCCAAATTAGGATCCAGCACGAATAACATCGGACCGGGGACACAAACTATCAGCACAGGCGGTACGCATAGACAGGCCCCTAAAACTAAAATTTTTTCGCCCCTACCACCGGCCAGTGCTAAAACATTCTTAATGACTAGGACATATCCCACGCCGGCTACGATCACCATTAAAATAGAAAAAAATCCATTTCCGGCGTTGATCAACTCGAACACTTTTTCCATAGAAAACTTAAACTTCCTAACGACCTCCCCAAGCCAGTGCGAATCGAACTCTGCCAGCGAACCGCGCCTATCGCTCGTCAGTTTGAAAGCGGTAAAATAATAAACCCCTCCCCCCAAAAAAAGCTGTAAACCACGCAACCCAATTTCTCTCAACACTTCCTGCGCCGGCTTTCCATTTCTAACATTCCACAAACACTCCATACAGCACAACCCAATAAAAACTGTAATCACCAATTGATAAATACTTAGCAGCACCGCTATTAAAATAGCCGACACGCACCCTCGCAGGTAACTATTGCGAACATGACAGATTATAGAAAAAACAGCAGCCACAACTGCTAACATCATACCCGGCCCATCATATTGAAAACTAATGTTACCTAAAAAAAAAGGATTACAGAGCAGTGGGAGCACCACGAGACACGCTGTCCACTCGGGGCGAGGAAAATACCATAACGTCAGCCTAGTCATCGCACATGCAAATGCAAAAGTAGCAATTAACAATGGAAGCGGGAAAATATTAATGGTTGCATTGTTAAACGCCATAAGCTTCGTAACCACTTCAGCCAGCACTCTGCCGTGAATTCTCCACCAGTCATCGATCGCCAATATTTCCCGCCAACTATCGTCTACATAGGCGTAATCGGCATGAACAATAGGGTATACGTACACAAAAGACGCTACCGTAAAAAACAATAGCACCTCTTTTTTGCTAAGTACCTTCGTTATTCGCATAGGTTACTCGTGCAATCGCCAACAGTGCAGATAGATCTTTCATCTTGGTGCCTTGCCATTCCCCTGTTGGCAAGCTTCCAAGCTAGACTGCGGTCCGATGCGGGTCTACTGTCAGAACTTACAGGTCAGCTACAGTCTCGACGGACGGTCAATCACAGCTCAATGAAAAAGCCCCAGTCACTGACCGGGGCTTTCTTTTATATCGCGGTTAATTTACGACACTGACCGCACCGAGCCGTGGATTTCGCCCGTCGGCTGCAACTTGAATACATAAAACAACACCGTCAACAACACCAGGAACGCCGGACCGACATACAACGCCACCCGTGTATCAGGGAAGTACGCCATCAGCCCCACCACCAGCACCAAAAATGCCAACGCCAGGTACGAGCTGACCGGGTACAGCCACATCCGGTACTTCAAGGCCGCACGCTCCGAAGCACTCAAGCTTTTGCGGAATTTGAGCTGGGCCAGCAGGATCATTGCCCAGGTCCAGATCGCGCCGAAGGTGGCGATGGAGGTCACCCAGACGAAGACCTTTTCCGGTACCAGGTAATTGAGCAGCACGCCCAGCAGCAGCGCGGCGATGGACAGCAGCAATGCGCGACGCGGCACGCCGTTGGTCGAGGTCTTGGCGAAACCAGCCGGGGCCTGGCCGTTCTGCGCCAGGCTGTAGAGCATCCGCCCGGTGCTGAAGATGCCGCCGTTGCAGGACGACAGTGCGGCGGTGATCACCACGAAGTTGATGATGCCAGCGGCGGTCTTGATGCCCAGGCGCTCGAAGGTCATCACGAACGGGCTGCCCTGGGTGCCGATCTCGTTCCACGGGTAGATCGACAGGATCACGAACAGCGCGCCGACGTAAAAAAGCAGGATCCGCCAGAACACCGAACCGATGGCGTTGGGGATGGTTTTCTGGGGGTTCTTCGCTTCACCGGCGGTCAGGCCGATCATCTCCACGCCCAGGTAGGCGAACATGACCATTTGCAGAGACATCAACACGCCGGACACGCCGTTGGGCATGAAGCCGCCGTGGGCCCAGAGGTTGGAAATGCCCAGGGCCACGCCGTCGTTGCCGAAGCCAAAGGCGATGATGCCGACGCCGCCGATGACCATGGCGATGATGGTGACGATCTTGATCAGGGCGAACCAGAATTCGAACTCACCGAACGCCTTGACCGCGATCAGGTTGATCGAGCCCATGCTGACCAGTGCCGCCAAGGCCCAGATCCAGCGGGGGACGTCGGGGAACCAGATGCCCATGTACACCGCCACAGCGGTGATCTCCGCCACACAGGTCACCAGCCACAGGAACCAGTAGTTCCAACCGGTCAGGAAACCTGCCAGTGGGCCGAGGTAATCCTGGGCATAGCGGCTGAACGAACCGGCCACCGGGTTGTGCACGGCCATTTCACCGAGGGCGCGCATGATCACCAGGATCGCCAGGCCGCCAATGATGTAGGACAGCATGATCGCCGGGCCGGCCATTTCGATGGCCTTGGCCGAACCAAGGAACAGCCCGACACCGATGCAGGCGCCAAGCGCCATCAGGCGGATATGCCGCTCGCCGAGCTCACGTTTGAGCGGACCGCCCTGGGCGGTCTCGCCATGGGGCAGATGATTGCCGACAGGCATAGGGATAACCTCGTCTTGTTATTGGATTAGCCACCGAGTGTCCAAAGCCACAGGCCGGTAAGCCTGCCGCCTTGCCGAAACCGGGTCTGTCTTGTGGGCAGACCGTCCTGTGGAACGACAACCTCAGGATCAGCGGGTCGTGCAGTATAAAAAGCCAGGGATAGAGAGATTCACTGTAAAACCAGGGAAATTCAGGGATAAGCCTCCGCCAGAATCGGCTTTTGGAGAGGTGTTGTCTTGGATTCGGGTCACTCGGAAACGCCGCCGAGTATTGCACAGAGATGGTGCAGCGTCATGTTTTGGTATGGGGCGATGGCTCTAGCGCAAGGCTTTCAGACATCACGTCCCTCGCCGAGCCACACTGTGTCCCACAGTGGATAATTGCCAATGCGATCCACCAAACCTGCACGAAGCGGATTGGCAATGATGTAGCGTGCACAAGGCTGTAGGTCCTCGTTGTCCCGGATCGCGCGATCAGGGAAGCCGCTTTGCCAGAACGCGCCCTTTCTGTTCATTGCTCGGTTGATTGTGAGCGTGCTGCGGGATTTGACCATCTGCATCACATGGGTGAGCTGAGCCTGCTCTAGCTGCACCAGCCAATGCAGGTGATCCGGCATCACAACCCAGGCCAGCGAATTGACCTGACCTCGCTCATGAGCCAGGCGCATTTCTGCCACCAATAAGCGGCCCAACTGCCAGTTCTTGAAGATAGGTATGCGTCGGTGAACGACCGTAGTGACGAGGTAACCTCGCCCCGGTTCCGAAGAGCGTCCGCGACGCAAGCGATGGGAGTTTGGGCGTGGAGGATGCATTCCTTGGCTTCCTGTGGTTGGGAGACCTACTTACGGTAGCTTCTCCCACGATGATCCGACGCGGTGATGGTTGAGCGACTTTTCCGAAAACGACGTAGTACCGTGGCGAGGGAGCTTGCTCCCGCTGGGGGGCGAAGCCGCCCTCGCTTTTCAACCGCTGAAAATTCTTCAGCCATGCCACCGTTGCGTCTGCTGCGCAGCCGAGCGGGAGCAAGCTCCCTCGCCACAAAAGCTCCTCAGCCATGATCTCTCACAAGTGCTCGTGTATGGGCTTGCCCACAATTTCCCCTCCCCCACGCCAACCACCGTCTAAGCTTCAAGCAAGTCCGATCAATCTGCTTAATGGATCAGTCGACTATGGGCGCTTTGTGGCAAACCGATTCAAATGAACCTGTGGTCCCGACTGAACGTATGGAAGAAGCGCCTTTACCTCAAAAAAAACGCCGCGCACGGCATGGCTGGCGGGCATTCTGGTTGTTGTTGCTGATTATCGTGGTGGTGGTCGGCCTCGCAGTGGCCAAGGAAATGCGCACGTCGCGGTTTCAGGCCCGGGAGCTCAGCAAGTATGCCGAGTCCCTGAGCTACTCGGTGCAGCCGGGGCCCAGCGATGCCATCGTCTACCCTGGCGCAGGCCCGTTCGACCGCCGCTTGGGCTACAGCGCGCTGGGGGAGTTCCTGCCGCGCCTGCTCAAGCGTGACTACGTTATCCAGGCCCAGGCACGATTTTCGCCGGCGTTGATGGGCTACGTCGAAAAAGGCCTGTTCGTGCCCTACGCGGAAAAGATCCAGGCCGGATTGACCATCACCGACTGCCGCGCCGCGCCGGTCTATCAGTTCAAGTACCCGCAGCAGCTGTATGCGAACTTCGAAGCGATCCCGCCCGTGGTGGTGCAGAGCCTGTTGTTCATCGAGAACCGTTTTCTGCTCGACCCCAAGCAACCCTTGGCCAACCCGGCCGTGGACTGGCCGCGCTTCGGCATGGCGGCCTGGTCGCAGGTCGCCAAGCTGTTGAGCCTGCCGGGGCAATCCGCCGGGGGCAGCACCTTGGCCACACAACTGGAGAAGTACCGTCACTCGCCTGAGGGCCTGACCGTGTCCGGCGCGGAGAAAATCCGCCAGATGATTTCCGCCAGCGTGCGCGCTTACCAGGGCGGCCCGCAAACCCTCGAGGCGCGGCAGCGGATCATCCGCGACTACCTCAACAGCGTGCCGCTTTCCGCCGTGCCGGGGCATGGTGAAGTCCACGGCATGGCCGAAGGCTTGCGGGTCTGGTATGGCGCCGACTTCAATCGGGCCAATGAACGCTTGGCCAGCACCGCGACCGATCCCCAGAGCCTGGCGGAAAAAGGCCTGGCCCTGCGCGAGATGCTGTCGTTGATGATCGCCCAGCGCCGGCCGTCCCATTACCTGTCCAAGGGTCACGATGAACTGGCGCGCCTGACCGACAGCCACATCCGCCTTTTGGCACAGAACGGCGTGATCGACGCGGCGCTGGCCGACGCGGCCCTGGCGAGCAAGGTCAGCTATCGCGACTGGGTCCAGGACCCGACCGTGCAGCCCAACGAAACCAACAAAGGCATCAGCGCCGCCCGCAGTCGCCTCGCCGCCCTGCTCAACCGCCCGCTGTACGACCTCGATCGCCTCGACCTGTCCGCCACCAGCACCTTGCAAAGCGATTTGCAGGCCCAGGCCACCGACTACCTCAAGCGCTTGGCCGACCCGGCCTTCGCGACCGAGATCGGCCTGATGGGAGAACGGCTGCTGACCCCCACCAGCACCACCCAGGTGCGCTACAGCTTCACCCTGCTGGAACTGACCCCGGATGGCTCGCGCGTGCGGGTGCAGACCGACAGCACCGACCAGCCTTTCGACATCAACGAAGGCAGCAAGCTGGAACTGGGCTCCACCGCCAAGTTGCGGGTACTCACCACTTACCTGCAGATCATCGCCGAACTGCACGAGCGTTATGCCCAGCAGACCCCGGCGGCGTTGAAGAAAACCGAAGTCGCCGAGCAGGACCGCCTCTCCCGCTGGGCCGTCGACTACCTGATCCAGAACACCGACCGCAGCCTGCCGACGATGCTCGAGGCCGCGCTGGACCGGACCTATTCAGCCAGCCCCGGCGAGGCGTTCTTTACCGGCGGCGGGCTGCACACCTTCCACAACTTCCGCAGGGAAGATGACGGTCGCTTGCCCACGCTGCGCGACGCCTTGCGAGAATCCATCAACCTGCCGTTCATCCGCCTGATGCGCGACCTGGTGCGCTACGCCACCTATGCCGGGCCCAACAACAGCTCCGAACTGCTCAAGGACGACAAGGACCCGCGCCGCCAGGAATACCTGGCCCAGTTCGCCGACCGCGAAGGCACTTCGTTCCTGCTCAGGTTCTGGAAGAAATACCAGAAGAAGGACACCGGCCAGCGCCTGGAAACGTTCCTCGACGGCATGCGCCCTACCGCTATCCGTTTGGCCGCCGTGCACCGCTATTTCTTTCCCAACGACAGCCAGGAGAGTTTCAACCGCTTCGTGCGCGCCCACTTGAAGTCGGCCAAGAGCGCCGAAAAACTCACCGACGAACGCCTCGAACGGCTCTACCAAAGCTATGGTCCCGGGGCTTATGACCTGCCGGACCAAGGCTTCATCGCCAAGGTCCACCCATTGGACCTGTGGTTGATGGGTTACCTGCTGAACAATCCCGACGCCAAGTTCAGCCAGATCGTCAAGGCCAGCCAATTCGAGCGCCAGGAAGTCTACAGCTGGCTGTTCAAGAGCCGACACAAGAGCGCCCGCGACAGCCGTATCCGCACCATGCTGGAGATCGAAGCCTTTCTGGATATCCATCAGCGCTGGCAGAAAGTCGGCTACCCGTTCGATCACCTGGTGCCGTCGCTGGCCACCGCCATCGGCAGCTCCGGTGACCGCCCGGCTGCGCTTGCAGAACTGGTGGGCACCATCCTCAACGATGGCATCCGCCAACCGGCGCTGCGGGTGGACAGCCTCGACTTCGCCGTCGGCACGCCTTACGAGACACGGCTGGTGAACAATCCGGACAACGGCAAGCGCGTGATGCCAGTGGAAGTAGCCCGGGCCTTGCGCGGGGCGCTGTCCCAGGTGGTGGATGCCGGCACCGCGAAACGCGTGGCCGGCAGTTTCAAGCTGGCCGACGGCACGCCGCTGGCCATGGGCGGCAAGACCGGCACCGGCGACAACCGCATCGAAGCGGTCGGCTCCGGTGGACGAGTGATCAGTTCCAAATCGATCAACCGCACCGCCACCTTCGTGTTCTACATCGGCGACAGCCATTTCGGCACCCTCACCGCCTATGTACCAGGCGCGTCGGCGCAGAACTTCAAGTTCACCTCAGCCTTGCCAGTGCAGGTGCTCAAGGGTATGGCGCCGTTTCTCTCGCCCTACCTGCAACCGGGAAGCCATACCCAGTGCAAGCCGTTGGTGGCGGGGCAGTGAAGCACGGCAATGCAGGCAGATTAACTGTGGCGAGGGGATTCATCCCCTCGCCACAAAATCAGGGTTGACCCAAGATCAGAGATTGATCCGAGGCACCGCGTCGAAGATCACCGTGAAGTCGGCGTTATACATGCCAGGAGAGAGAGGGCGAGTCGGTGAGTTCGCAACCACGATATACATGTCCGCCTGGGTACCGGGTGTGGACGTGGCATCGTCGACGACTTCCTGAGGTCGGTCGTCCAGAGGTACACCATTGAATACGGCCCTCAGGGAGACCACATCGACGCCGTTAGTCAAGTGGATGGACCCTGTACTCGCCCCGTTCTCGATGTAGGCGTGGACCGAACCATCGGTGTTCTTTACGTCAAAGGTGTGGCGTATAGAGGTGAATTTGTAGGTAAGGGGGTTGTAGTACATATATTCGTCCTTACCAAAATCCGGATTCCGGGGCTGCACGTGGAACTGCTGGGTCGGAATGTTCGCCTCGATATGGATGGATGAACGCGCATCATCAGCCCCGAACACCAGTGAAGAGTTCAGAGCTGCCGCCCCTAGAGCAATAACGGATACAACTTTCTTGAACATGCTTGATACCTTTTTTGTAGTAATAAAAGCGCAGGAGCAAACTTGCCCCCGCCGTCACTGACTCAGCACTACCCCGTGGCGAGGGAGCTTGCTCCCGCTGGGTGGCGCAGCCGCCCCCGCTCTTCGCTGAAACCCTGTCGGCCTCTGGACTGGTTGCGTCTGCTGCGCAGCCGAGCGGGAGCAAGCTCCCTCGCCACAGGAGTGCTGGTTCAAATGATCTTTGCCGCAGGGTTCGCGGTTGCTACGGTGCCGTGGCGTCGAACACCATGTGCACCGTGCCGTAGTAGTCCCCCGGCTTGTAATCGTCATCGGGTCTGATGGCGGCAATTTCCAGCGGCACCTGGCGTCCGGGCCGGGCTTCGGTGGCCGTGACCACCTGGGCCGAATCCAGGGTGAGTGCGACGCCATTGAAGGTCACCCGCAGATCGATACGCTCACGTCCGTTGGACAGATACGCCTCTTCCCCGAGGCGAGCACCGATGGCGCCGTTGCTGTTCTTCACCTCGTAGGTGGCCCGCAACGGACTGAGCTCGCCGGTGACGGTGCTGAAGGGCAAGCGCTGTTCGCGCTGGACCAGTTGCGGGTCGAGGGGCACCACATGAAAGTCGACGGTCGGGATGGTCACGTAGACCTCGAAGGTTTCCCGTTCGACCGCGCCCCAGGCCTGGACCCAGGGCAACATAAGGGCGCTCAGTGCGAGGGGGCGTACCAGTGTCTTGAACATATTTGATTACCTGTGGCGTCAACGACGGTTCGGCGACGGCGACCGTCAACCTTTGATCTCGACGTTTTTCTGCTCGCTGCCTTCGATCAGCGTGAAGCGATATTCGCGCCCCGCCTCCTTGTCGAACGAGAACGTCCGGCCGGCCATGATGTGGTGCTTGGTGGTCGGCCGGCACTCGTTCTCTTTCTTCGCTTCGCAGTCCTTGAACTCATCGATCACCAGTACGCTGTTGCCGTTATTGCGTATCTGGTAGCGATTGGCGCTGTCATCGATCACGGTCTCGAAGCGAGTGTCCTTGGGCCGTACGAAGAACACCGTGCCGTAGCCCGCCAGTACCTTGACCCCCGCCCCGATGCGCTCCTTCTTGTATTCCTCGCGCTCCTCCTTGCTGATGGCGAACTCGTCTTCGGCCTCCGGCACCACCGGCACGAAGCGCACGCGGAAGTACCGTTCCTTGTCGCGGTTGCCCATGAACAGCAAGCGCGTGCCCTGCACCCCGTTGGCCGGCACGATCAGCCGCGCCGGGCTGGCCATCAACCCGTCCTTGGCCTGGGCACTGGCCTGGTTCTGCAGCGGCACTTCCTGGTAGCTGCCGTCCTCGTTATAGATAATCTCCAGAATGTTGACCTTGACGAACGCCGTGGACGTGCCGCCGTTGAAGATCCGCTTCATGTAGGTGGTCTTGTTGCCGTCCAGGTAGTCGTAGACCACCCCGACGCCGATTTGCGGACCGGCCTGGGCCACGCCGCAAAACAGATAGAGTCCAACCCATGCCAATAGATGTTTCATCGCTTTTCCAACCTCATGCATTTAACGCAACTCACTAAAAATCCTGGCCGACCGGCCGTTCAAACTTCCGAATCCCAGACCACGGTGACGTTGCCGCTGTAGGCCTTGGCGCCACTGTCGAGCATCTCTTCGACGCTGCCTTGGGCCACTTCGAAGTGCAGCATCCCGGGCCGGCGGTCGACGTAGAAATTGGGCTGGAACAATTCGGTGCCAGTGCCGTCACGCAACAACGGGCGACGGGCGACCGGTTGCCCTGCGGCATCCGTCAAACCCTCGGGCAGGGTCACGCTGACGTTCACCGGCACGGCATGACCGGTGGCAGTCTCGGAAATCGCGCAGGTATTGGCGCTGATGGTTTGGCATTCGATTGCCATCTTGAAACGCGAGGACGCGGAGATATGGAAGCGCTGGTCGCGAAACAGCCGTGTCGGCTTGCTACCGTTGCTCAACCAGGCTTGCCAGCCCTCCTGGGGTACCAGTTCGACGCGGTTGCCACCGGGGGGCACGTCCACCTTGAGGGCATGCTCCACATCCAGTTTGAAATTGAGTGTGAGCACCGAGTCATCGGGGATCATGACGTCGCCCATGTCCAGGTCCTGTCCCGGGCCAACGCCATAGGACACAGAACCGATGTATTGACCGGTCGACATTCTCAATGGATTGGGTGTGCGCAGCTCATAGGCAAAGTTCAAGCCGTGATAAGTCATGCTGGGAATCAGGTAACTGGCCCTTTTGGCACACACCCCTTCGACCGGAGTCTTCCAGAAGAATATGTAGACGAGGGTATTGAGACCCGAGTGACCCGAGGATTGACAGGGCGAAGGGGCATACCTCCAGGAAGAGCCGCCCCAAAGCTTCGAATGGGCGGTTGACATATCCACGCCGCCACCGACCAGGTCGATTACGCTGACAGGGAGCTGGTAGTACGTGCCTATGCCGGCTATGCGTACTTGGACGATTTCCGTTTCACCGGTCCCCGTATGAGTCACCAGCGCAGGACGCCAAGTGGCAGGCATATGGAACATCGCCCCCTGTCGCGAGTCGCTGTGTCCCGGCTGGATAGGTGCGTTCGAGTGGGCCTTGAGCAGGAATTGCACACTGTAGATTTTCTCCCTTTCACAGAGCGCTGCATAAAGCTGGCAATACCCCGAGGGTGGCGTAGTGTTGAGGAAGGTGTTGTCATTGGGCTTCGAAGGATCCGGCCTGTAGACTGCGGTGATATCCTTGTTGGCGGCACTGGCCGTCGAGGCGCACGCCAACAACGCCACTGAAACCACCCTACGCACTGCCATCGGTAAATGTTTCATCGATACCTCACCGTCCTTTCGCCTCAGGCTGGACAATCCATGCCCTTAAACTTCCGAATCCCAGATCACCGTGACATCGCCGCTATAGCGCGTGGCGCCGCCGTCCAGCATCTCTTCGACGCTGCTACGGCCGACCTCGAAGTGCAGCATTCCCGGCCTGCGGTCGACATATAAGCCCGGCTGGAACAACTCGGTGCCACTGCCATCGCGCAACAGCCGGCGACGGTTGACCGGTTGTCCACTGGCGTCCGTCAAGCCATCCGGCAGGGTCACGCTGACGTCCACCGGCACGGCGTGGCCGCTGCCGGTCTCGGTGATCGCGCAGGTATTGCCGCTGATGTGCTGGCATTCGAGCCCCATCTTGAAACGGGAAGAGGCGGAGATATGGAAGCGCTGGTCGCGGAACAACCGCACCGGTTTACGACCGCTGTTGAGCCAGGCTTGCCAGCCGTCCTGGGGCACCAGTTCCACGCGGTTGCCGCCGGGGGGGACTTCGACCTTGAGGGTGTGTTCGACGTCGAGTTTGAAGTTGAGGGTGAGCACCGAATCATTAGGGATCATGACGTCGCCCAGATCGACGTCCTGGCCCGGCCCAACGGTGTAGGTCAACGTGCCCGTGTATTGGCCGGATGACATCTTCAAAGGGTTAGGCGTGCGCAGTTCGTAGGCAAAGTCCACATGGGTGTAGCTCATGGCAGGGATCGAATAAAGAGCCGTCTTGGCACACACCTCTTCTACCGGAGCCTTCCAGAAAAACTCGTAATCAATAGCGGTGTAGGCCCCAACGCCGCTGTATTGACAAGGCGCGGGGACATTTACCCAGGAAGAACCTCTCCATAAGCGTTTATGGGCATCAAGGATACTTACACCGCCACCTACCACGTTCACGACGCCCGCAGGAATTCGATATCTGGAGCCGATACCGGAAAAGCGCACTTCAACGAGTTCCGTTTCGCCCGTTGCGGTGTGAGTGATCTGCGCTGGACGCCAGTTTGCGGGGACTTTGAACATCGCCCCCTGGCGAGCGCTTCCATGATCGGCCTGAATAGGACCGATCGAATTAGAGGTTAGGGGTAACCGAATGCTGAACATCTTGGCCAGCTCGCACTGATGCGGATAAGTCGCGCAATAACCACTGACCGGAGTGGTATTGCGAAAAGTATTTTCTTGGGGTTTCGAAGCATCAGGCCTGAACACCGCACTGATGTCCCGGCTCACAGCATTGGCCACCGGCACGCAAGCAAACAACAACACCGAAACCACGCTGCGCACGGCTACCGAAAAAGGTTTCATCTATACAACCTCATACATCAATGCGAATCCCTGCAAGTTGGAGAAAAACCTCACCGTGGGAGCAAGGCTTGCCCGCGATGCAGGCGCCCCGGTCTCCTGGTGAGTTGGTGTTATCGTTCATCGCGGGCAAGCCTTGCTCCCACAGCTCATGAACGCTGCTTCGCCGGGTCAGCCGCAGCCAGCGAGCTGTCAGCCAAACTGTCCGGGGTGCAGCGCAGGTCGCCGATCATCAACACGTCGCCTTCCTCGGTGGCGGTTTCCGGGTCGAGGCGGAAGCGGCAGAACAACTCGTTGCCGTAGCGCACTTCCAGGGTCGGGGACGCGGCATTCATCTCCATGGAGAAGAACCCGTCCGCCTCGCTGACGCCGCGGCTGGCGTGGTTGATCACGTGATGGCCCTTGAGCGGCTGGCCCTGTTCGTCCAGCAGGCGGCCGAGCACGGTCACGGTTTTCATCACGCTGACCTTGCGGTAGTCCACGCCGCCCTTGTTCAGGTGATAGCGAGTGCGTGCCGGCTCGATGCTCGCCGCCGGCGGATGGACGCCCTCGAAGTCGAAGGTGACCATGCTGTTTTTGTAGGCGGTGATCGGCACGAAGTTACGACCCGGGTGCAACGTGGTGCTGCCGCCAGTCAGGTCGTCGGCGCGCAGGACGATGTTGTCCAGGTCGGTCTCCACGTCGACGATCATCCCGGCGCCGCGACCTTGCGGCACGCCGGTGAAGGCGGCTTTGCGGCCGCCCACGGCCACCGTGCTGCTGAGGTTCAGGCCGCCGGTAAGGTTGTCGTTGTAGGACGAGCGCTGGATGAAGCCATCGCCGTAGAGCGAGTCGGTACTGAAGCTGGCAAGGCCGGACAGGCCCACGCCATAGGTATCGGCCAGTGCCGTGGCGGAGACGCTTTGCAACACGTGGTCCTGGAGGTCGCGGCGATAGGTCAGCGAGGCATTGTTGTCCCGGTCGCCCTCGCGGGAGGTGCGGGTGCCGATGCTGCCCGACCAGTATTCGCCCGGGCCGCCCAAGGCCACGCTGAGGCTCAGGTCCACGCCGCGATTACGCCGGTCGTTGGTACTCGAAGAGCCAGGGCGGTCGAACACCGACAACCGCCAGTTGGCATCGCTGCCACGCAGCTTGGCGCGCTGGGTCCAGCCCAGGTCCAGGCCCGTGCCCTGGACATTGCCTTCGCTGTAGGCCAGCCGCCCGTTGATGGACGTCTTGTTGCTCAAGCGATGATTGACCGACAGCGACGAGTTGCTGGTGTGGCCGACGTACACGTTGCGCTGGCGGATACGGGTGCCGTCCGGCAGGGTCTCGTAGGTGTTGCGGGTGTCCAGCCAACTGCGGTTGTGGCTGGCCACGACGCTGCCATTGCCGTAGCTGTACATGCCCTGCAAGTCCATGCCATTGCCGTACTGTTCGGTCTGGTAGACATTGGCGTACAGGCTGGTACTGCTGGCCAGCGTCCAGTCCACCGAAGTGCCCACTTGCAGTTTGTCCTGCACCTGGCGCATGGAGCCCCCCAGGATCACCCGCGGGTGCAGCAGGTAATTGACGCCGAGGCCCGCCGTGGTGAAGCCCGAGGGCTGATCGTCCCAGTTGCTCCACAACCGGGTTTCCCGGCCGGCGAACAGGTTGTAGCGCCAGCGATCTTCGGTGCTGCTCCAATTGCTGGGTTTGTAGACCAGTTCCTGACTGGTGGCGGTGGTTTGCCCGTCCTCGATCAGCCGGACTTCCACTTCGTAGATGCCACCGGGCAATGGTCGGGTGTCCAGGCTCTGCAAGCCAGCGCTGACGGCCTGGGTGTTGATCAGCAGGCCACTGCGATAAATCTCCACCGACGCCTGGCGGCTGGCGGTGACATAAATGGGGTAGACGCTGGGCTTGGGATTATCGACGACCAGGCTGTCGGAACTGCCGAACATCACCCCCAGCGCGGTGTCCGGGTTGGCGCCGAACGAACGGATCTGACGGTTCAGGCCATCGGAGCTGGGCGTGAAATAACCCAGGCGGAAAAATTGTTCTTCCAACTCCCGTTGGGTATAGAGCTCGTGGACGGCGTGGTAAATCTTGTCGTCCGGCCCGCCAAGGCGCGAGAGCTGAAGGTCCAGGGACTGGCTCCAGTTGCCCACGCTGGAACTGGCGTTGAGGCCGTAGCGTCCCCCCGTGTCCTGTTCCTGGCCACCATTGAGATTGAGTTGGTTACTGAAGATAAGACCGAGGCTGCCCTCTTTGGGCTGGTCGTAAAAACGCCGGGGCTCGGTCGAGCGCTCGACGTCCTGGGTCAGGATCGACACCAAGGAATTCTCGAGACTGTAATGCACGGCCAGCAACCCCGCCGAGCAATTGGTCTCACAGGCGCCGAGTGCGATGCCCTGCTTCAGGCGTTGTTCCCATTGCTCGCGTTCGACAGCCTTGATCGAACTTTCCTGGGTGTCGGTGAATTCGAGCAAAGTAATACGATCATCTCGCGTCAAGACCACCATGGCCTCGCCGAGATACTGTTGATTGAGTTCAATACGAACCGCGAGCGGCACATCGAAGAAGTGGGCTTCAAACTCCGCCGGCAACCCCTTGGCCTGGGACAACAGGCTCGTGGGTGTGGTACCGGGTGCAGTTGGCGCGGCCAATGCATTGGCGCACAACAATAGCGCGAGCGCACCTGCGATGGGTGTCATCGAAAACATCAACGGGACTCTCATTATCAGCGAGCTATCAAGGCATTCCAGGTACAGGCCGGCCGGCTGGGGAGCGCCGGCAGGCCTGTCGCGCTGCCCGGGACGAGGTGGAACTCACCGGGCGGCAGAGGGCATTACGGGCGCGGCACGGCGTCGAAGATGACGGTCATGTCAGCGGTGTACAGGCCGTTCTGGGTAGCCAGAGGCTTGGCCGGGCTGATGGTCATGTCAGCCTGGGTGCCTGGCGTGGAGGTGGCGTCGTCCACCACTTCCTGGGGGATGGCGGTCAGGGTGACACCGTTGAAAGCGGTGGTCAGGGCGATGGCATCGCTGCCGTTGTACAGCGCGGCCGGGCCGCCTTCGATGTAGGCGTTAACCGAACCCTCGGTGTTCTTCACGTCGTAGGTTTGGCGCAGCGACGTCAAGGTCCCGCTGACGGTGTTGTAGGTCATGGTTTCATCCTTACCCCAGTTCGCGTCACGTGGCTGCACGTGGAACTGCTGGGTCGGAATATTCGCCGTGATGTGGATGGAGGAACGCGCATCATCGAGAGCGAACGCCAGCGAAGAACTCAGGGCCGCGGCGGTCAGGGAAGCTGCGGTTACGATTTTCATGAGCATTGTTAACACCTGTTCATAGCAATAAAGAGGGAAGGGCTGAAGTTGCAGGCCAAATACAGCTTGGCGTACCCCTTCAACGCCGGTGCATGATCGTCGCTCTTTAATTAAAAATAAGCAGGAAAGTTCGCATAGACTTGTAGTAAAGCGAACATGCAACACAAGGAAAAATACGCAATTTTCGATAAAACGTAACTTTTAATGTAAGAGCATTCCCACACTCCTACTAGTTACAGTTAATACTTCCTGACATCCACCCGGTTTCGCCCCGCAAACTTAAGGGATTGAGGTAAGGTCATACTTCACTTCTTGTAGGACCCAACGAAGATATATCTTCATCTCAAGATATATCTATATAAGCGAAGATATATCTGAAGTCAAAGATATATCTCGGTTCTATTTATGCGGAACAGAGAGCAAATACATGACAGTCCTTTATTCCCCTTCCACTCATGAGCAGGGTCGTCAGGATGGCTTCGAACGACGTCCGCCCGGTCGCGAGCGCGGCAGTCGCGGCCCAAGGGTTTTCGCCGCCGGCGACTTGAAATTGCTGTTGCTGGCCCTGATTGCCGAGAAACCTTGTCACGGCTACGAGCTGATTCGGCAGATCGAGTCCATGTTCGACGGGGCCTACAGCCCCAGCCCCGGCGTGATCTACCCGACCCTGACCCACCTTGAAATGGGTAAGATGATCAGCGGCGACGCCAAGGCTGGAAAAAAGTGTTACAGCGCGACCGATGTCGGACGTCTATTCCTTCGAGACCAGGCTGAAGCGCTGGACGGCGTGCGGATGCGCATCGAAACCGGCAAGCGCACCCTGCGTGACCAGGATCGGCCTGCCGAGATCCACGAGGCGGTGGGTCACCTGCGTGATGCGCTACAGATGCATCAAGGCCGCTGGAGCCCGGAAGAAATCCTGCGGGTGAGCGGCCTGCTCAACGACACCGTCAAAGCCATCGTCGACGGCCCTGCCCGTCCCTCTGTTTCGGAGTCAAGCAATGACTGAACACGATCCAAGCACCATTCACCGCGTCAGCCACGAGATCAAGCGTCGCCGCCTGCAAGTGTTGCGGGTGGTGGACCTGACCCCACGCATGCGCCGCATCACCGTCGGCGGGCCGGAACTGGCCGGGTTCGTCAGCCTGGGCACCGACGACCATGTGAAATTGCTGTTCCCGCAGAACGCCGAGGAACAGGCCGCCCTGGATAACTTCAACCCCAGCGCGGGCAAGGCCCAGGGCCCGATGCCCGAGATGCGCGACTACACGCCACGCCGCTATGACCTGGACACCCTGGAGCTGGACATCGATTTCGTGCTCCACGGCGACGGCCCGGCCTCGACCTGGGCGGCCCAGGCCGCACCCGGGCAATACCTCAATATCGCCGGCCCCCGGGGCTCGATGATCGTGCCGGACATCTTCGACAGCTACCTGCTGGTCGGCGACGAAACCGCCCTGCCCGCCATCGCCCGCCGCCTCGAAGGCCTGGCGCCGAACCGACGGGCCCTGGTGGTGGTGGAAGTGGAAAACGGCGCCGAACAGCAGATCCTCCAGAGCCCGGCGCAGGTCCATGTGATCTGGGTGCTGCGCGAAGGCCGCCAGGACAACCTGCTGCGAACCGTGCAACAGCTGGAAATGCCTGGCGGCAAGCTGTACGCCTGGGTCGCGACCGAGAGCAAGGTGTCGCGGCAGATTCGCAAGGTGTTGCTGGAAGAGAAAGGGTTGGACCAGGATTTTGTGAAGGCGGTGGGGTATTGGAAGGCGGAGGGTAGTGAGGAGGATTGAGAGACTGGCGGCTGGACTACCCTGTCCCTCTAAACAACACAGCCCCCTGTGGCGAGGGGATAAATCCCCTCGCCACAGATAAGTACCTCTCCACAGATAAATGGCCCTTACCATAAGGGCTATCGTTTTCCTTGAGCGCTTTACCAACATCCCACCAGAGACTCCGCCCCATGCTCTTTCTCCTCGCCTACATCGCCAGCGTCGTGCTGATCAACTTCGCGTTTTCCGCCGCGCCGCACCTGGACATCATCTGGTCGGCCTGGGGCGGGCTGGTGTTTATCCTGCGGGACATGGTGCAGACCCGTTTCGGCCATGGCGCCATCGTGGCAATGCTGGCGGCGCTGGTGTTGTCCTACGTCACTTCGGACCCGACCATCGCCCTGGCCAGCGCCACGGCATTCGCCGTATCCGAGTGCATCGACTGGCTGGTGTTCACCATCACCAAACGCCCGCTCCATGATCGGCTGTGGATCAGTTCGGCACTGAGCATTCCCCTCGACACCTTCATTTTCTTCGGCCTGATCGATGCCCTGACGCCGGGCGTGGTGATCACCGCCCTGGCCTCGAAATTCGCCGGTGTCACGGCTGTCTGGCTGATCATGGCCTGGCGTTTGCGCAAGCAAACCGTCGCCACCTGAAGCCAAACCCTGCGGTTCATGTAAAATGCCGCGCTTTCTCCCCATGGGAAGCTCGCCCGGCGCGCGCCCCGATGATCCGCTCCTGTTTGAGGACCTTCAGATGACCCGTATCGGAACCCCATTGTCGCCCACCGCGACCCGCGTTTTGTTGTGTGGCAGCGGTGAGCTGGGCAAGGAAGTGGTAATCGAGCTGCAGCGCCTGGGCGTCGAGGTGATTGCCGTGGATCGCTATGCCAACGCGCCGGCCATGCAAGTGGCCCACCGCAGTCATGTGATCAACATGCTCGACGGCGCCGCCCTGCGTGCGGTGATCGAAGCCGAGAAGCCGCACTTCATCGTGCCGGAAATCGAAGCCATCGCCACTGCGACCCTAGTGGAACTGGAAGCCGAAGGCTTCACCGTGATCCCCACCGCTCGCGCCGCGCAACTGACCATGAACCGTGAAGGCATCCGTCGCCTGGCCGCCGAAGAGTTGGGCCTGCCGACTTCGCCGTACTTCTTCGCCGACACTGTCGAAGACTACCGCAAGGCCGTGGAAACCCTGGGCTTCCCCTGCGTGGTCAAGCCGGTGATGAGTTCCTCGGGCAAGGGCCAGAGCCTGCTGCGCGGCAGCGATGACGTGCAGAAAGCCTGGGACTACGCCCAGGAAGGTGGCCGCGCCGGCAAGGGCCGGGTGATCATCGAAGGCTTTATCGATTTCGACTATGAAATCACCCTGCTCACTGTGCGTCACGTGGGCGGCACCACCTTCTGCGCACCGGTCGGTCACCGTCAGGAAAAAGGCGACTACCAGGAGTCCTGGCAGCCCCAAGCCATGAGCCCGGCGGCCCTGACTGAATCCGAGCGCGTGGCCAAGGCCGTGACCGAGGCCCTGGGTGGTCGTGGCCTGTTTGGCGTCGAGCTGTTCATCAAGGGTGACCAGGTGTGGTTCAGCGAAGTCTCGCCACGCCCCCACGACACCGGCCTGGTGACGCTGATTTCCCAGGACCTGTCGCAATTCGCCCTGCACGCCCGCGCCATCCTTGGCCTGCCGATCCCGCTGATCCGCCAGTTCGGCCCGTCGGCGTCGTCGGTGATCCTGGTGGAAGGCCACTCGACCCAGACCGCATTCACCAACCTGGGCGCCGCCCTGAGCGAACCGGATACCGCGCTGCGCCTGTTCGGCAAACCGGAAGTCAACGGCCAACGCCGCCTGGGCGTGGCCCTGGCGCGCGACGAGTCCATCGAAGCGGCCCGTGCCAAGGCTACCCGGGCTTCCCAGGCGGTGAAGATCGAGTTGTAAAACTGGGCGGGATACAGTCCCCCTGTGTTGAGGGGATTTATCTGTGGCGGGGGATTTATCCCCGCTGGGCTGCGAAGCAGCCCCCCAAAGCAGTCACCTCAATCTTTCTGATCCACCGAGTTGTCAGGTTTTAGGGCTGCTGCGCAGCCCAGCGGGGATAAATCCCCTCGCCACAAAAGCCGGGTGCAGCCTAACCTGACTGACATCGGCACAAAAAAAGGCGACACCCGCCAAGGTGTCGCCTTTTTCATGAGCGTCGGTTGGACTTAATCCGGCAGCTTGTAGGCAATCACATAATCACCCTGCTTGGTCCCCAGGGAGCCATGGCCGCCGGCGACAACCAGCACGTATTGCTTGCCGTCCTTGCCGGTGTAGGTCATCGGCGTGGTCTGGGCACCGGCGGGCAGCCGGCCTTCCCACAGCTGCTTGCCGTTTTTCACGTCATACGCGCGCAGGTACTGGTCCAGCGTACCGCTGAGGAATGCCAGGCCGCTGCCAGTAGTGAACGTACCACCCAGGCTCGGAACACCCATGCTCAGCGGGATCGGTACTGGCGAGCTGTCGCGCACGGTACCGTTCTTGTGTTTCCACAGGGTCTTGTTGTTGGTCAGGTCCACCGCCGCGACATAACCCCATGCAGGCGCTTGGCAAGGCAGGCCCATCGGCGAGAGCAGCGCTTCGAGGATCACGCCATACGGCGCGCCCTTGTTCGGCTGCACGCCTTCGGTTTCGCTCTTGCGACCCGGACCACCGGCCACTTCAGCCGCTGGCACCAGCTTCGACTTGAATGCCATGTAGCTCGGGTTGACGAAAGCGATCTGGCGCACCGGGTCCACCGAAATGCCGCCCCAGTCGAATACACCGAAGTTGCCCGGGTAGACGATCGAGCCTTGCAGCGACGGTGGGGTGAACATGCCGTCATAGCGCAGCGACTTGAAGTCGATCCGGCACAACATCTGGTCAAACGGGGTCACGCCCCACATGTCGCGTTCCTTGAGGACCGGCGGCACGAAGTTCAGGTCGGACATCGGTTGGGTCGGCGAAGTGTGGTCGCCCTCCACCGCGCCTTGCGGCACTGGGATTTCCTTGATCGGCACGATCGGCTGACCGTTGCTGCGGTCCAGCACGTAGATGCTGCCCTGCTTGGTCGACGCCAGGACGGCGGGTTTCACGCCATCGGCGGTCTTCATGTCCATCAGCGTCGGTTGACCGCCGACGTCCATGTCCCACAGGTCGTGGTGGGTGAACTGAAAGTACCAGCGCACCTTGCCGGTGGCGATGTCCAGGGCGGTCAGGCCGGCGGCGTATTTTTCCGACTCCGGGGTACGCATGCCACCGAACTGGTCGGGGGTCTGGTTGCCCATCGGCAGGTAAAGCATGCCGAGTTTTTCATCGACGCTGAACATGGACCACATGTTCGGCGAGTTGCGGGTGTAGGTCTGGCCTTCGGCAATCGGCGTGGTGTCGTCCGGGTTGCCGCTGTCCCAGTTCCATACCAGCTTGCCGGTGTGCACGTCGTAGGCACGGATCACACCGCTTGGTTCGTCGGTGGAGACGTTGTCGGTGACGTGGCCGCCGATCACCACCAAGTTCTGGGTGACCGCCGGTGGCGAGGTGGAGTAGTAACCGCCGGCCGTGAAGCCGCCGATGTTGGCGGACAGGTCGACCTGGCCCTTGTCGCCGAAGTCTTCGCACATCTTGCCGGTGTCGGCGTTGAGGGCGATCAGGCGGGTGTCGGCGGTGGGCAGGAAGATCCGCCGCGGGCAGACGGTGCTGGGCGGTGTGGTGCTGGCGGTGCCGGTGGGGCTCTGTTCGGCGGAGGCGTACACCGCGTCATCGTGGTAGGTCACGCCACGGCAGGTCATGTGGGCCCAACCCTTGAAGTTTTCCGCTTTTTGCGTGGAAAGCTTCGGATCGAAACGCCAGATTTCCTTGCCAGTTTCAGGCTCCAGGGCAATCACCTGGCTGTGAGGCGTGCACACGTAAAGCATGCCGTTGACCTTCAGCGGGGTGTTTTCGGCGGTGGTTTCCCCCGGGTCGTTCGGCCCTGGCAGGTCGCCGGTGCGGTAGGTCCAGGCTTCTTTCAGCTTGCTGACGTTCTCGGGGGTGATCTGCGCCAGCGGCGAATAGCGGTCGCCGTGGGCGCTGCGCCCGTAGGAGTTCCAGTCGCCGTCCGGCATGGCCGGTGCGGTGTTGGTCATGCCTGGCACGCTGTCGCGGTCCAGTTGGCCCTTGATCTCACCCGGGTTGGTGAACTGGCTGGCGAGCGCGGCGATACCGGCGATGACCACGGCGGCGCCCAATGCACGGGTGCCCATGGCCGAGGCATCGGCGGTCAACAGCGGGCGACGGAACCACGGCAGCAACATGACGATGCCCAGGGCAAACAGCATCGCCAGGCGCGGCACCAGTTGCCACCAGTCCAGGCCGACTTCCCACAGCGCCCACACGGTGCTGGCGAACAGCACCAGTGCGTACAAGCCCAGGGCCGCGCGGCGGGCCATGATCAGCAGCACGCCGGTCAGCGCCAGGCCGATACCGGCCAGCAGGTAATACCACGAGCCGCCCAGCGTGCTCAGCTTGACTCCCCCGGCCAGCAGGGCCAGGCCCATCAATAGAAGCAGAATGCCGAGCAGGCTCGGAAGCAGACGGCTTCGACTCAAAGCACCCTCAGTGCTCATAGTGTGATTCTCCGTGATGTTTTAAGGAGGCCCGCGCAAGTAGTCACTGTAGATGACGATCTTGAAGGGGCATGGTTCAGTTGAAAAAGCAAATTGGCTGCCCCACCCCCTGTGGGAGCGAGCTTGCTCGCGATAGCGGCGTGTCAGTCGGCTTCAAGGTTGAATGTGCAATCGTTATCGCGAGCAAGCTCGCTCCCACAGGCGTTCGCCGAGACAGCGCTGTCTTTCAGGGTCATGACATTGAGCATTCATCAGATCTTTCAGCGGGAATGAGCTGGACGCAGAGGCTTGGGCATAACAAAAGAAACGTTTCAGCAAGCGGCGCAAGGATAATGTTCTGTTACGGATTGAGAAAGGGCTTTTGTTGACATGGATCATCTCGGATTTGGTAACAGTACGCCTGGCCCTGGAGCCTCACGACGAACGCTATGCTTCCACCACAAGGGCACCTCGGCTAAGGTGCGCGGCTTTACCCTTTTTTGCGCGAAGACCTCCCATGACCGAACCCAACAACAACCCGCTGCACGGCGTGACGCTGGAGCAGATCCTCAACGCCCTGGTGCAGCACTACGAATGGTCGGGGCTGGCCGAGCGCATCGATATCCGTTGCTTCAAGAGCGACCCGAGCATCAAGTCGAGCCTGACCTTCTTGCGCAAGACGCCATGGGCGCGGGAGAAAGTCGAGCGCCTGTACATCAAGTTGATGCGCACCAAACGGCCGGTCTGAGCCGTCGTGGGGATTGATAGAGGTACGGGCCTCACCCTGCGCCAGCGCTTCGTGTCGGTAACGGCGCTGCTGGCCTGGGCGGGGTTGGGCATCCAGCTGTATCTGATCCTGCTGGGTCGCTGGGAACTGGGGGCGAGCCTGCTGGGCGGGTTGGTGAGTTTCTTCAGTTTCTTCACGGTGCTGACCAACCTGTGGGTGGCGGTGGTCCTGACCTGGGAGCTGACCCCTCGCCCAGCCCCGGCCCGCCGCTGGTTCCTGCAGCCCAGCGTACGCAGCGGCGTCGCCGTGAGCATCGCCCTGGTCAGCCTGGCCTACAACCTGCTGCTGCGCCACCTCTGGCAACCCGAAGGCTGGCAGTTCGTGGCCGACGAATTACTGCATGACGTGGTGCCCTTGCTCTACATCGCCTATTGGTGGCGCTGGGTGCCCAAAGGCCGCTTGCGCCTGGGCCACATCGGGCTGTGGATGATTTACCCCTTGGTCTATTTCGCCTATCTCCTGCTGCGGGGGGATTTACTGGCGGCCTACCCCTACCCTTTCATCGACGTGGCGAGCCTGGGTTATCCACAGGTGTTCATCAATGCCGGAGGGATACTGGCGGGATTTGTCGGGATTGCGTTGGGGGTGGTGGGGTTGGATCGGTGGGTGGGACTCAAGGAAACACCATGATCCCCTGTGGGAGCGAGCTTGCTCGCGATGGCGCAGGCACATTCAACAGTGCCTGGCGCTGACCACCGCTGTCGCGAGCAAGCTCGCTCCCACAAGGGGTTGTGTTCCATCTCCGACATCACCGCCTGGCCGGCAACATCCACACCAACCCACTGGCCTTGGCCCGTTCATGACACAACGCCAAGACCCCGCGCCGTTCGTCGTTGTCCATCCGGCTCCACCGAGTGATTTCCGCCACAGTGCGCTGGCAGCCGGTGCAGATATCGTCATCGTCCAGCGCGCAGATGTTCACGCAGGGCGACGGCACCGGGCGTTCAGGGGCGCTCATGGTTCCTGCTCGGCCAGGTCGCGGGCATAGCGCTGGGAATTGTGCACATAGTGCGCCGCGCTGGCCACGAGCATATTCTTCTGGGCTTCGGTCAATTCACGCACCACCTTGCCGGGCGAGCCCATCACCAGCGAGCCGTCGGGAATCTCTTTGTTTTCGCCGATCAGCGAATTCGCGCCGATGATGCAGTGCTTGCCGATCTTCGCGCCGTTGAGGATCACTGCGTTGATGCCGATGAGGCTGTAGTCGCCCACCGTACAGCCATGGAGCATCGCATTGTGGCCGATGGTCACGCCAGTGCCGATGGTCAGTGGATAACCCATGTCGGTGTGCATCACCGTGCCGTCCTGCACATTGCTGTCCTTGCCGATCAGGATCAGCTCGTTATCGCCGCGCAGCACCGCGTTGAACCAGACATTGGCGCCCTCTTCGAGGCGGACCTTGCCCACCAGCGTGGCGTTGGGCGCGACCCAGCTTTGTGGGTGGGTGTCGACACGGGCATCGCCCAGGCGGTATTTCATGGGAGTCCTCGGGGCATCAGGTATTGATGAAACTCTTTGGCGGGGTGTGCAGGTCGATCTCGGCGTCGTACAGCAGGTTGACCAGTTCGACGATCATGATCGCCGTCAGCCCCCAGATCTTGTACTCGCCAAACCGATAGCTGGGCACATACCAACTGCGGCCCTGGTAATCGATCCGGTGCGTGTGCTCGCGCGGATCCTTGCGGAAGAACTCCAGTGGCACGCTGAATACCGCCGCGATCTCGGCATCGTTGGCCTGGTATTCGACGTAGTCCGGAATCACCCCGACATACGGCGTGACCTTGATGCCGTGCAGCGAGATCAACGGGCTGAGGGGGCCGATCACTTCCACCAGGCCGGGGGGCAGGCCGATTTCTTCCTCGGCTTCGCGCAGGGCGGTGAAGATCAGATCCGGATCTTCCGGGTCGCGACGCCCGCCGGGAAACGCCACTTCGCCGCCATGGGTCGATAGCCCGCTGGCGCGCAGGGTCAGTACCAGTTCCGGTTCGTCACTGCGGGTGATCGGCACCAGTACCGCGGCTTCAGGGAAACGTCGGTCGGCCTGCAGGTCGCGTGGGGTGTGGTTGCTTACTCGATGCAGTAGCTCGTCCAGCATGAGACTTCTCGATTTATTCGCTACCTTGCATCATGCACCAATCATTCAAGCGGCCCAACCCCCGCACCGCGTCGTGTCGCGAAACGACAACTTGCCGACACCTGCCGCGCACGCCAAGATAGGCGCAGCATTCAGGAACCCAAGCATGAAATTCTGCAGCCAGTGCGGTAACCCGGTGACCCAGCGCATACCCGAAGGCGACTCGCGCCTGCGCTTTGTCTGCGACACCTGCCACGCCATCCATTATCAGAACCCCAACATCGTGGCCGGTTGCGTACCGACCTGGGGTAGCAAAGTCCTGTTGTGCCGGCGTGCCATCGAGCCGCGGCGCGGTTACTGGACCCTTCCGGCAGGTTTCATGGAGAACGGCGAGACCATCGAACAGGCCGCCGTACGGGAAACCGCCGAAGAAGCTTGCGCCCGGGTGCGAAACTTGAGCATCTATACGCTGATTGACGTACCGCATATCAGCCAGGTACATGTATTCTTCCGCGCCGAACTGGTGGACGAGGATTTCGCCGCCGGGCCCGAGAGCCTGGAAGTGAAGTTGTTCGAAGAAGCGGACATTCCCTGGGACGAGCTGGCTTTCCGTACGGTAGGCCGCACCCTGGAATATTTCTATGCCGACCGCCGGGCCGAGGATTACCCGGTGCGATCCGAATCGATCCCGCCGCTGGCTCAGCCGGCCAACACCTGAAAACCCATACAGTCGAAACACCTCTAGGGATATCGTTTCAATGCGCTGGTTGCTTGTCCTGTTCTGCTTGTCGTTCACCGCTGTGTCCCAGGCCGCCGCGGTGGGAACCTACAACGGCAAGGTCATCGAAAAAGTGCTGGTGCTCAAGTCCGCCCATCAATTGCAATTGATCAACGACGGCAAGCCACTCAAGACCTATCGCATTTCCCTGGGCAAGGGCGCCAAGAAAGGTCCCAAGCTGATCGAGGGCGACAAGCGCACCCCCGAGGGTTTCTACTGGATCGACTGGCGCAAGACCAGTGACCGGTTTTACCTGTCGATGCACATTTCCTACCCCAACATCAGCGACGCCGCCCGCGCCCGGCGCGAAGGCGTGGAACCGGGGGGCATGATCATGATCCACGGCACGCCTGATTCGGAAGAAAACCCTGAACAGCTGTTCCATACGCTGGACTGGACTGATGGCTGCATCGCCATGCGCAACGTGGACATGCGCGAAGTCTGGAACCTGGTGCCGGATGGCACGATGATCGAAATTCGTCCGTAGCCCTTGTGGTGAGGGGATTTATCTGTGGCGAGGGGATTTATCCCCGCTGGGCTGCGCAGCAGCCCCAAAGCAGGCAACTCAACTTTCCTGACACACCGGGTTGTCAGGTTTTGAGGCCGCTTCGCGCCCTAGCGGGAGCAAGCTCCCTCGCCACAACAGCGCGTCAGCCCGGGTAGCCTCGGACGACCGCCCGTCAGCATCGAAAAATAAAATCAAAAAATCCCATCTTCAGAAATTGCCTACAGATGAATACCAGTTCATCCGGCAGGCGTTGTCGCAACTGAAGATCTTTGCGTTCGAATCCCCTCCCCCTAATACCACTTCAATCCCACCCCGATAGAACCCTCTAAAAACGCCTCTAGAACCCAGGAAATCGGCGTTGACATGGTATTCAAGTGGTATTAGCTTCCCTCCCACTTACCGAGCGACAACAACTCAACAACCGCATCGGACACCGATATGAACGACATCCTGGCCCTGCGCCCTGACGACACCCAACCCACGCCGCTGTACCTGCAATTGGCGCGCAACCTGGAGGCAGCGATTCATGCCGGCCAGTGGAAAGCCGAGCAGGCGATGCCGTCCGAGCGCAGCTTGAGCGAGCAACTGGGCATTTCCCGGGTCACCGCGCGCAAGGCCTTGGAGGTGCTGTTCGAACAAGGCTTGATTCGCCGCAACCAGGGCTCGGGAACGTTCATTACCCCGCGCCTGGAACAGCCGCTGTCACGCCTGAGCGGCTTCAGCGAGATGCTGCGGCTCAAGGGGTTTGTGCCCGGTTCCCAATGGCTGGAGCGGGACATCACCCCGCCCACCCACGAAGAACTGATCCGCCTGGGCCTGTCGCCCACCGACAAGGTCGCGCGGCTCAAGCGCTTGCGCAAAGCCGATGACACGGTCATGGCCATCGAGATGAGCACCCTGCCCGCCTCGATCATTCCAAAGCCACAGGCCGTGGGCGATTCCCTCTACGCATTTCTCGACGGCATCGGCAAGCCGGTGGTGCGCGCCTTGCAACACATCCAGGCCATCAATGCCTCGGACGAATTCGCCGCCCTGGTGGGCATCGCCCCCGGCACCGCGATGTTGCTGATGACCCGGGTCGGCTACCTGGAAGACAACACCCCCATCGAAGTCACCGACACCTATTGCCGCAACGACTACTACGACTTTGTCGCAGAGCTGCGGCGCTAGACGACTAGAGAGTCCCCATGTCCGAAGACAATATCCTCACCGCCAATGGCTGGGTTCGCGGCCGCCTGATCCATGCACACGGCAAGGTCGTGTCCATCGAAGGCCAGCCTTGCGATCCGGCCAGCAACGACCTGCCCTACCTGCTGCCCGGTTTCATCGACCTGCACGTCCATGGCGGTGGCGGCAAGGACATCATGCAAGGCGCTCCGGCGTTCGAAACCATCGCCCGTACCCATGTGCGTTTCGGCACCACCGCGCTGCTGGCCACGACCATGACCGCGCCCAGCGAAGAAATCGCCAGCGTGCTGCAGGCCCTCGGCGGGTTCTGTGAACAACGCCCGAACGGCAGCGCCCGAGTCCTGGGCGTGCACTTGGAAGGCCCTTACATCAACCCTGGAAAACTGGGCGCGCAACCGAATTTCGCCCACACCGCGCTGCTGGCCGAGGTGGAGAGCTACCTGGCGCTGGCGCCGATCCGGGTGATTACCATCGCCCCGGAAATCGCCGGTCACGATGCCTTGATCCGCGCCCTCAGCGCCCGGGGCGTGCGCATGCAGATCGGCCATACCTTAGGCAGCTACGAAGAAGGCGTCGCGGCGTTGGCCGCCGGGGCCAGCAGTTTCACCCACCTGTACAACGCCATGAGCCCGTTGCATCACCGCGAACCGGGGATCGTCGGCGCGGCCCTGGCCCATGCGCAATATGCCGAGCTGATCCCCGACTTGCTCCACGTGCATCCCGGCGCCATGCGCGTGGCCCTGCGGGCGATCCCATGCCTGTACTGCGTCACCGACTCCACCGCCGCCGCCGGCATGCCCGATGGCGAATACAAGCTGGGCAGCCACACCGTGACCAAGTGCCTGGGCGGGGTGCGCCTGGCCGATGGCACCCTGGCCGGCAGCACCCTGACCATGGACCAGGCCCTGCGCAACCTGGTGAAAATCGGCCTGCCCATCGCCGAAGCCTCCCAGCGTCTGTCCCAGTTTCCCGCCGACTACCTCGGCCTGCCCGAGCGCGGTCGCCTGCAGCCCGGCGCCTGGGCCGACTGCGTACGCCTTGACCGTTCCCTGACCCTGACCGACGTGATGGTCGAAGGAGAAGCCATTGACTTCCAAAATGCTTGAAGAGGCGCTGGCCTCCCATGAAGCGGTCGAGCGCCAGTTGCAGCGACTGGACCCGGCCCTCGAGGAAATCGCCGGACGCCTGCGCCGCCAGCCACCGCAAGTGGCAATGACCGTCGCCCGCGGCAGCTCCGATCACGCCGCCAGCTATTTCGCTTACCTGGCCATGCAGCAGCTGGGCATCCCGGTGGCTTCGCTGCCGATGTCGGTGGTGACCATGCAACAGGCGCCGCTGAAGGTCAGCGGCCAGGTGGTGTTCGGGTTTTCCCAGTCGGGACAGAGCCCGGACCTGGTGAACAGCCTGCGCCTGTTGCGCAAGCGTGGCGCCTTGAGCGTGGCGCTGGTCAACGCCACCGACTCGCCTCTGGAGGCAGCTTGTGAATTCAGCGTGCCGCTGTGTGCTGGCGTCGAGAGCAGCGTCGCCGCGACCAAGAGTTTCATCGCCACCCTCAGCGCCAGTGCGCGGCTGGTGGCCCACTGGAAAGCTGACGCCGAATTGCTCGAAGCCGGCGGCGCCCTGCCCGAGGGCCTGCGCGAGGCCGCCCGCCAGGACTGGCACAGCGCTGTCGACGCCTTGCGTGACTGTCAACGGTTGATGGTGATCGGCCGGGGCGCCGGGTTCGCCATTGCCCAGGAAGCAGCGCTCAAGTTCAAGGAAACCTCGGCGATCCAGGCCGAAGCCTTCAGCAGTGCCGAAGTTCGTCATGGGCCCATGGCGCTGATCGACCATGACTACCCGCTGCTGGTGTTCGCCCCGCGCGGTGCCGAACAGGCCGGCGTATTGAGCCTGGCCGCGGACATGCGCCAGCGCGGTGCCCGGGTCCTGCTGGCGGCACCTGATGACATTGTCGAACGCGACCTGACCTTGAGCCGCGCCGAACACCCGGCCCTGGACCCGATCCTGGCGATCCAGAGCTTCTACGCGATGGCCGCGAGCCTGGCCGTGGCCCGAGGCCTGGACCCGGACCAGCCACGGCACCTGAGCAAGGTCACCCGTACACACTGATCCGACTGCTTTTCAAACAAGAGCCTGAAGAGAGCGAGCCCATGCCCAATAACAATAAAGAGCTGATCCTCAGCGCCCCCCTCAGCGGCCCGGTGCTCACCCTCGCCAACGTCCCGGACGCGGTGTTCGCCAGCGGCGCCATGGGCGATGGGATCGCCATCGACCCGCTGAACGACACCCTCTACGCGCCGTGCGACGCTGACGTGATCCACGTCGCCCGCACCGGCCACGCCGTGACCCTGCGGGCCGACAATGGCGCCGAACTGCTGCTGCACCTGGGTCTGGATACGGTCGAGCTGCAAGGCGACGGGTTTTCCATGCTGGTCAAGGAAGGTGCACGGGTCAGCCATGGCCAGCCGCTGCTGCGTTATGACGTGGATAAAGTGGCGCTGCGCTGCAAAAGCCTGGTCAGCCTGCTGGTCATCACCAACGGCGAGCATTTCCAGGCACGCCCCATCACGCTCAAAGGGGTGAAGGTCGGCGACCCGCTGTTGCACATCCTCGCCAAGACCGGCGGTCAGGCGGAACATCACGAACAGGACGGTGGCATTGAAGTGTTCGGCCAGGTCCGCATCGCCCATCGCGGCGGTCTTCACGCCCGCCCTGCGGCCCTAGTGCGCCAGACCGCGCAAGGCTTCAAGAGCCGCTCGCAGCTGCATTTCGGCGGCAAGTCGGCCTCCTGCGACAGCGTCATGGGCATGATGGGGCTGGCCATCACCGAACAGGCGCACGTGCACGTCAGTTGCCGGGGCTGCGATGCCGAGGCGGCGCTGCAAGCCTTGCTGGCGACCTTATCCACAGCCCTGGTGGAAGAGGCCCATGCCAGCGCGCCACCGCCCGCCCCCCCACGGGCTAATGCCGAAGCGGGCGTGTTGCACGGCGTATGTGCCGCGCCCGGCCTGGTGACTGGGCCGCTGGTTCGGTTGAATGGCATTCAATTGCCGGAAGACATCGGCGGCCATGTCATCGAAGACCAGCGACAACGCCTGAATGAAGCTCTAGCCCAGGTCCGTAGCGAGATCCACCTCACGCTGGAGCACGCCCGGGCCAGGCAGCACCGCGATGAAGAGGCGATCTTCAGTGCTCACCTGGCGCTGCTGGAAGACCCGGTACTGCTGGATGCCGCCGGCCTCTTCATCGAACAAGGCAGTGCCGCGCCCCACGCCTGGAGCCGTTCCATCGACGCCCAATGCCAGGTCCTGCAACAATTGGGCAGCACGCTGCTGGCCGAGCGCGCCAACGACTTGCGTGACTTGCGCCAACGGGTCCTGCGGGCGTTGCTCGGTGGAGCCTGGCAATTCGACGTCGCGGCGGACGCCATCGTCGCCGCCCAGGAGCTGACCCCGTCGGACCTGCTGCAACTCAGCGCCCAAGGCGTGGCCGGTGTGTGCATGGTCGAGGGCGGCGCAACGTCCCATGTGGCGATCCTGGCCCGAGGCAAAGGCCTGCCGTGCCTGGTGGCGCTGGGCGAAGCACTGCTTGCACAGGCACCAGGGCAATCGGTGGTGCTGGACGCAGACGGTGGCCGCCTCGAACTCATGCCAACCGCGGAGCGCCTGGCGCAGGTGCAGCAAGCACAGAGCCGACGCACGGCCCTGCGCGCCCAACAACAGACCCTCGCCCACACGCCGGCGCGAACCGTCGATGGCGTGGAGGTTGAAGTCGCCGCTAACGTGGCCTCCAGCGCCGAAGCCGGCGCAGGCTTGGCCAACGGTGCCGATGGCGTTGGCTTGTTGCGCACCGAATTTCTCTTCGTCGACCGCCACACCGCTCCTGACGAAGAAGAGCAGCGCCAGGCCTATCAAGCCGTACTCGATGCCATGGGCGACAGGCCGGTGATCATTCGCACCATCGACGTGGGCGGCGACAAGCAACTGGACTACCTGCCGCTGCCGAGCGAAGCCAACCCTGTACTGGGCCTGCGGGGCATTCGCCTGGCCCAGGTGCGACCAGATCTGCTCGACCAGCAACTGCGCGCCTTGCTGCAAACCCGTCCGCTGGACCGCTGCCGGATCCTGTTGCCCATGGTCACCGAAGTCGACGAACTGCTGCACATCCGCCAACGCCTCGATGCCCTTGGCACCGAACTGGGCCTGGGCGAACGCCCGCAATTGGGGGTAATGATCGAAGTGCCGGCCGCCGCGTTGCTGGCCGAGCAATTGGCCGAACATGCGGATTTCCTCTCCATTGGCACCAATGACCTGTCGCAATACACCCTGGCCATGGACCGCGACCACGCCGGCCTCGCCGCCCGGGTCGATGCCCTGCATCCGGCACTGCTGCGGCTGATCGCCCAGACCTGCGCCGGTGCCGCCAAGCATGGGCGTTGGGTCGGCGTGTGCGGGGCCCTGGCCTCGGACCCGTTGGCCACGCCCGTACTGATCGGCCTGGGTGTACGCGAACTGTCGGTCAGCCCGCCGCAGATCGGCGAAATCAAGGACCGCGTGCGCCACCTCGACGCCGCGCAGTGCGCTCGCTTGAGCAGCGAACTGCTGAACCTGGGCAGCGCACTCGCGGTACGCCGTGCCTGCCATCAACACTGGCCCCTGGGCTGAGCCACGTCGAAGAACAATAAAGGGAGAGACGCCATGTACCAGCATTTCATCGAAGGGCTGCAACGCCTCGGCCGGGCACTGATGCTGCCCATCGCGATCCTGCCCATCGCCGGCCTGTTGCTGCGCCTGGGCGACACCGACCTGTTGAACATCGCCATCATCCACGACGCCGGCCAGGCGATTTTCGCCAACCTGGCGATGATCTTCGCCATCGGTATCGCCGTGGGCTTCGCCCGGGACAACAACGGTACGGCGGGGTTGGCCGGGGCCATCGGCTACCTGGTGATGATCGCCACCCTGAAGGTGCTCGATGCCAGCATCAATATGGGCATGCTCGCCGGGATCATCAGCGGCCTGCTGGCGGGGGCGCTGTATAACCGCTTCAAGGACATCAAGCTGCCGGAATACCTGGCGTTCTTTGGTGGTCGGCGCTTCGTGCCGATTGTCACCGGCTTCAGCGCCGTCGGGCTGGGCGTGGTGTTCGGCCTTATCTGGCCGCCGATCCAGCAGGGTATCAACGGTTTCGGCGCCTTGCTGATGGAAAGCGGCAGTTTCGGCGCCTTCGTGTTCGGGGTGTTCAATCGATTGCTGATCGTCACCGGCCTGCACCACATCCTCAATAACATGGCCTGGTTCATCTTCGGCAGTTTCACCGACCCCGCCACCGGTGCGGTGGTCACCGGTGACCTGAGCCGTTATTTCGCCGGCGACCCCAAGGGCGGCCAATTCATGACCGGCATGTTCCCGGTGATGCTCTTCGGCCTGCCCGCCGCGTGCCTGGCGATGTACCGCAATGCCTTGCCCCAGCGGCGCAAGGTCATGGGTGGGATCCTGCTGTCCATGGCGCTGACCTCGTTTCTGACCGGTGTCACCGAGCCGATCGAGTTCGCCTTCATGTTCCTCGCGCCCCTGTTGTTCCTGGCCCATGCGCTGCTCACCGGTGTATCGATGGCAGTAACCAATCTGCTGGACATTCACCTGGGCTTTACCTTCTCCGGCGGCTTCATCGACATGGTCCTGGGCTGGGGCAAATCCACCAACGGCTGGTTGGTCGTCCCGGTGGGCCTGGCCTATGCGGCAATCTATTACCTGGTGTTCGACTTCTGCATCCGCCGCTTCGACCTCAAGACCCCGGGGCGTGAAGAGGTGCCGGCAGGCGATAAACCGGCCATCGCCGAAAACCAGCGGGCAGCGGCCTACATCCAGGCATTGGGCGGCGCCGACAACCTGATCACCATCGGTGCCTGCACCACGCGCTTGCGGCTGGACATGGTGGATCGCAACAAGGCGTCCGACGCCCAGCTCAAGGCCCTCGGCGCCATGGCCGTGGTACGCCCCGGTAACGGCGGGAGCCTGCAGGTGGTGGTGGGGCCGATGGCCGACAGCATTGCCGATGAAATCCGCCTGGCGGTGCCCTCCTCCATTCGCCCGATCACCGCGCCGGTGCCGAATGTCCCTGCACCGACCACACCTGCCGCCCTTTCCAGCACCGAAGCGCAACAATGGCTGGACGCCCTCGGAGGCCAGGACAATGTCCTGCAACTCGAGTGCGTGGCGACGAGCCGGCTACGGGTGCGGCTGGCCGATGACAAGGGCTTGTCGGAAAGCCGGCTCAAAGGGTTGGGGTGTCAGGGCATAAGCCCGTTGGAGGGTGGCGTCTGGCACCTGCTGCTGGGGGAAAAGGCACCGAGGTTATGGCAGGCGTTGGATGGCTTGACGCATGACCGCAAGGTCGATGCAGGGGCCTAGCACCCCGTATTCTACCGGGATTTTTGTATTCTTCTTTCGATTGATCGCGAGCAAGCTCGCTCCCACAGTGGTTGGGTGTTATTCACAAAACTGTGATCGACACCTGCCTCGTGTGGGAGCGAGCTTGCTCGCGATGAGGCCGGTACTTATTGCATCAAGCCCGAATCTGTACCCAACCGAAAAGTTATCTAGCGCGATCCCTCGACAAAACCCTCGATTAAAGGTCATCGACCAAGTCCTCGCTACTGTCATAAACAACAGATAACAAATAATTCAGACCAGTAACAGTCAACAAAGACAACCTGATATTCGCGCCCGTACCCAACTGCGAATCCTGTTACAAAGTAGGTTCTTACAGCCCAGCACAGTCATCTACTCTCACACTTACGCAGTGTACCGAGGCACACCCCAGCGTCGCCTTCGCACTGCGCAATCGATAATTAAACTGTCAATTCGAAGAATAGGTCGTAATGAAGTATGTGATTCGATTGACATCCTCGTTTCAGGTGAGGTGTCCACATCATGAGTAGAAGCAGCGGGTTTATACGGGCGGCGACTGTCGCCATGGTATTGCCAAGTACCTGGCAAGCGAGCCCCAATGCGTGGGCAACGACCCAGGACTCGGCACAGAAGGATGAACCTTGGTACCAGGCCTGGCTCCAGGTCACGGCGGATCCCAGCGTGGATATCCGCAAGACCCAACCCTTATTGCGCTGGCGGACCGACCTGGACACGCTCTATCGGGGAGACACCACCAATCAAGGCCTTGAGGCCTTCCAGGACGGCTTGCTACCCAAATCCGTGACTTTTCCCGAAGATACCTGGATGTACGACTGGTTCAAGCATGGGGCCGGGGCCCAGCGCTCGGTCTACAGCAGTACGACGCGTAGCCAGCGTATCGCCCAGAGCTTCGCCAACGAATGGGTATTCGAATTCAAGGCCCCCCATGGCATCGACCAACAGGAATCGGGGGGACCTATTATCGGCGAGGAAGAGATCAGCTACCCCGGCGGGGTCAAAGGGCACTTCATCAAGCAGGCCTGCAAGAAAACCGACCTGACCGATTGCATCGCCAACCCGGGTTACCGCGAACCCTCCGGTGACGAGACGATGCTGGAAGTCGCAGCGACGCCCATCGATTTGAGCAAGATCACCCCGCCAGAAGGCCTGGCCTGGGTGACGAACAAAGAATCCCTCTGGGCGGTAGGCTCCTCGAGGATCAACCCTGTGCAAGGGGCGGACGCACTGGCCAGTGGGTTACGGGCAAGAAACTCGCAACCACCGGTCTTGCGTTGGGCGAGCAGCCCGGAGTCTCCTTCCGTTCAATCGGTCATCGTGGCGTTTCATGACTATAGCGACGCCAAGATCTGGGCGGTCACGGAAGCGGCAAACGGTGGCTGGGTGTATGAGGTCAGGCCCAACAGCGTGGCGGTGGATCTGTCAGGGGAGTACACCGGCAACCGTCCAGGCGCCTTCGCATTCATCGGCGGTATCAAGGGCGGGCTATTGATTAATGCTCGCCGGTTTGAGAAAGGTGTGAGCGAACCGGTCGAGTGCATCGGCATTGAAAAAGAAGCTTGCCGGCTCGAAAACCGGCATCAATAGACGGGCTAGGTAGAGCCCCTGTGGGAGCGGGCTTGCTCGCGAAGAGGCCAGTACATCCAACATCAATGCAAGCTGACCCGACGCCTTCGCGGGCAAGCCCACTCCCACAGTTCATTGGCGTCGAGCACATATTTTCGGTCCCTGGAGGCTCGCTCCCACAGTTTCTGGATCCACTGGAACGTGGGAATCGGCTTGCGCTGGCGGGCATGGTTTTAGCTCTTAAACAAAAAACCCGCTGATTGAATCAGCGGGTTCCTCATTCGACGCGCGAAGGATCAGAAATCCTCCAGTCGCCATACTTCATACGCCGGCGTCTGGTAGGGATGGCTTTGTTTCAGCGCGTTCACCACCCCACGAATCAGCTCATCGGCAACGACAAGCTCTACCTTCCACTCCTCGATCTGCTCGACCTGCCCCACCTCGCCAATGAACGGCTGGCTGCCGTCCAAAGGGCGGAACTGGCCCAGGCCCAACACTTGCCAGGCACAGTGGTCATAGTCGCCGATTCGCCCGCCACCGGCAGCGAATACGGCGTTCTTGACCTCGTCCACGTGACTGGCCGGGACGAAGAAGCAGAGCTTGTACACCGTCTTAGTTCACCCAGACGCGGGCGTTACGGAACATGCGCATCCAGGGTGCGTCTTCGTTCCAGTCGTCCGAACGCCACGAGTTCTGCACCGCGCGGAACACCCGCTCCGGGTGCGGCATCATGATCGTGACACGGCCGTCGCGGCTGGTCAGGCCGGTGATCCCGCGCGGCGAGCCGTTCGGGTTGGCCGGGTAGGTTTCGGTGACCTTGCCATGGTTGTCGACAAACCGCAGCGACACGCAACCGGACAGGTCGGCTTCGAGCAAGGCTTCTTCGCTTTCGAATTCCGCGTGGCCTTCGCCGTGGGCGATAGCGATCGGCATGCGCGAACCGGCCATGCCCTGCAGGAAGATCGAGTTCGATTCCTGCACCTGGACCATCGCCACGCGCGCTTCGAACTGCTCGGAACGGTTACGCACGAAGTGCGGCCAGAACTCGCTGCCCGGAATCAACTCGTGCAGGTTGGACATCATCTGGCAACCGTTGCACACGCCGAGTGTGAAACTGTCGGTGCGCTCGAAGAAGCCTTGGAACGCGTCGCGGGCGCGGCTGTTGAACAGCGCCGACTTGGCCCAGCCCTCACCGGCACCGAGCACATCTCCGTAGGAGAAACCGCCGCAGGCGACCATGCCCTTGAAGTCGTTCAGGTCGACACGACCGGCCAGGATGTCGCTCATGTGCACGTCGATCGCGTTGAAGCCGGCACGGTCGAACGCCGCCGCCATCTCCACCTGGCCGTTGACGCCCTGCTCACGCAGGACCGCCACTTGTGGGCGAATGCCTTTTTTGATGTAGGGCGCCGCCACGTCGTGGTTGACGTCGTAGCTGAGCTTGGCACTCAGGCCCGGGTTGTCTTCTTCCAGCAGCGCGTCGAATTCCTGCTCGGCACACTCGGCGTTGTCGCGCAGGCGCTGGATCTGGTAACTGGTTTCAGCCCACTGGCGCTGCAACAGGCGGCGCTGGCCTTCAAAGACGGTGTCGCCGTTGAAGGTGATGTTGATGTGGGCGTTGTTGATCGGCTGGCCGATCACCGAGACGCAATCGGCCAGACCGGCGGCGCTGAACTGGGCGAGGATGTCCGGGGTAGCGTCCTGGCGAACCTGGATCACCGCGCCCAACTCTTCGTTGAACAGGATGGCCGGGATTTCAGCCGTGGACTCGGCAACGCTGTCGAGGGTCAGGCTCAGGCCGCAATGCCCGGCGAAGGCCATTTCCACCACGGTGGTCAGCAAACCACCGTCGGAACGGTCGTGGTAGGCCAGCAGATGACCGTCGGCGTTGAGGCCTTGGATGACGGCGAAGAACGCCTTCAGGTCTTCGGCATCGTCGACGTCCGGCGCTTGCGAACCGAGCTTGCCATGCACCTGGGCCAGGATCGAGGCGCCCATGCGGTTCTGGCCACGGCCCAGGTCGATCAGGATCAGGTCGGTGGTGCCCTTGTCCATGCGCAGTTGCGGGGTCAGGGTCTGGCGGATGTCGGTGACCGGGGCGAAACCGGTCACGATCAGCGACAGCGGCGAGGTCACGCTCTTGTCCACGCCTTCGTCGTTCCAGCGCGTGGCCATGGACATGGAGTCCTTGCCCACCGGAATGGTGATGCCCAGCTCAGGGCACAGCTCCATGCCGACAGCCTTGACGGTGTCGTACAGGCGGGCGTCTTCACCCGGGTGGCCGGCGGCGGACATCCAGTTGGCCGACAGCTTGATGTCGGAAATCTTGCCGATGCGCGAAGCCGCGATGTTGGTCAGGGTCTCGCCGATCGCCATGCGACCCGAGGCCGGGGCATCCAGCAGCGCCAGCGGCGTGCGCTCGCCCATCGCCATGGCTTCGCCGGTGTAGACGTCGAAGCTGGTGGCGGTCACGGCCACGTCGGCCACCGGCACCTGCCATGGGCCGACCATCTGATCACGGGCCACAAGGCCGGTGATGGTGCGGTCGCCGATGGTGATCAGGAAGCTCTTGCTCGCCACGGCCGGGTGATGCAGTACACGTTCGATGGACTCGGCGAGGTCGAGGGTGGACGGATCGAAATCATCGCCCAGCTCCGCTTCGCGAACCGCCGAACGGTGCATGCGCGGGGCCTTGCCCAGCAGCACTTCCAGCGGCATGTCCACCGGACTGTTGCCGAAGTGGCTGTCGGTGACGGTCAGTTGCGGCTCGGCGGTGGCTTCCCCCACTACCGCGAACGGGCAGCGTTCACGCTCGCAGATGGCCTGGAAGCGTTCGAAGTCGGCTGGGCCGACCGCCAGGACGTAACGTTCCTGGGATTCGTTGCTCCAGATTTCGTGCGGGGCCATGCCCGGCTCGTCGTTCGGAATGTTGCGCAGTTCGAAGCGACCACCGCGGCCACCGTCGTTGACCAATTCCGGGAAGGCGTTGGACAGGCCGCCGGCGCCGACGTCGTGGATGAAGCTGATGGGGTTGTGTTCACCCAACTGCCAGCAACGGTCGATGACTTCCTGGCAACGGCGTTCCATTTCCGGGTTTTCCCGCTGGACCGAGGCGAAGTCCAGGTCGGCCGAGCTGGTGCCGGTGGCCATGGAGGACGCCGCGCCGCCACCCAGGCCGATCAACATGGCCGGGCCGCCGAGGACGATCAGCTTGGAGCCGACCAGGATCTCGCCTTTCTGCACGTGTTCGGCGCGGATGTTGCCCATGCCGCCCGCGAGCATGATCGGCTTGTGGTAACCACGGACTTCTTCACCACGGGGGGTGCTGATGGACTGTTCGAAGGTACGGAAGTAGCCGGTCAGGGCCGGACGACCGAATTCGTTGTTGAACGCCGCGCCCCCCAGGGGACCTTCGATCATGATGTCGAGGGCGTTGACGATACGCTCAGGCTTGCCGTAGGGCTTTTCCCACGGCTGTTCGAAGCCTGGGATCTGCAGATTCGACACGGTGAAGCCGGTCAGGCCGGCCTTGGGCTTGGCGCCACGCCCGGTGGCGCCTTCGTCGCGGATCTCGCCACCGGAACCGGTGGACGCACCCGGGAACGGCGCAATGGCGGTCGGGTGGTTGTGGGTCTCGACCTTCATCAGGATGTGCACCGGCTCCTGGACCGCACCGTACTGGCGGGTCTCGGGGTTCGGGTAGAAGCGACCGGCAACGTTGCCGACGATCACCGCCGCATTGTCCTTGTAGGCCGACAGCACACCTTCGTTATGCATCTGATAGGTGTTCTTGATCATGCCGAACAGGCTTTTTTCCTGGCTCTGGCCGTCAATGTCCCAACTGGCGTTGAAGATCTTGTGGCGGCAGTGCTCGGAGTTGGCCTGGGCGAACATCATCAGTTCGATGTCGTGCGGGTTGCGCTTCAAGCCCTGGAAGGCATTGACCAGGTAATCGATCTCGTCTTCGGCCAGGGCCAGGCCCAGTTCGGCGTTGGCTTTTTCCAGTGCGGCACGGCCGCCGCCCAGTACGTCGATGGCCGTCAGCGGCTTGGGTTCGGCGTGGCTGAACAGACCGGCGGCCTGCTCCAGGTTGCCCAGCACGACTTGGGTCATGCGGTCATGCAGGCCTTCGGCGATCAACCGGGCCTCGGCCTCGCTGAACTCACCGGCGACATAAAAGGCAATGCCGCGCTCCAGGCGCTGGATCTTCGCCAGGCCGCAATTGCGGGCGATGTCGCTGGCCTTGCTCGACCACGGCGAAATGGTGCCGAAACGCGGCAGCACCAGGAACAGGCGACCGGCCGGCTCCTGGACAGGAACACTGGGGCCGTACTTCAGAAGGCGCGCGAGCACCTGCTGTTCGTCGCCGGTCAAACCGCCGGTGACTTCGGCGAAGTGAGCGAATTCAGCATACAAGCCACTGACAGCCGGAACCTTTTGGGTCAGTTGCTCAAGGAGTTTGCTGTGGCGAAAGGCAGAAAGGGCAGGAGCGCCGCGCAGGATCAACATCTTCGGGACAGCCTCGGGAAGGGGGTGTGCTTTGAGGCCGTGCATTCTAGCCTAAACCGCCGGCAACGGCACCCGAAACGGCACGCACGGTGCTGGCCGAATGTCGGTCTTTGCACATACGGAGGTATTGGGCCCCCGCACCAAGGTGCCCACAGAGATATTTTTCAGCGGTGCAAAGCCCGCCGCACCCCGGCCGGCCGGTGTTGCGGACATGTTTTGCAACTGCTAGCAGACTGGCCTTTTGCTGTCGAGATATGGCGGTAGGGGCCGTTTGCGTATACTGCGCAGATGTTTTCCCCAACGGCTTTGCGTCCGCGATATGCCAAATGGCTGATCGCAACCGGACTCTTCCTGGTGCTCAGTGGTTGTGTTGAGAAACCCAACACACTGGAGCGCGTAAAGGAGGATGGCGTGCTGCGGGTGGTTACCCGAAACAGCCCTGCCACCTACTTCCAGGATCGCAACGGTGAAACCGGCTTCGAGTACGAGCTGGTGAAACGCTTCGCCGACGATTTGGGGGTGGAGCTGAAGATCGAGACCGCTGACAACCTCGACGACCTGTTCAGCCAGATCGGCAAGCCCAACGGCCCGGTATTGGCGGCCGCGGGCCTGGTCAGCAGCGAACAGCGCAAGAAGCAGGTGCGGTTTTCCCACGCCTACCTGGAAGTCACTCCGCAGGTCATCTACCGCAACGGCCAGTCGCGCCCCACCGACGCAGCGGCCCTGGCGGGCAAGAAGATCATGGTGCTCAAGGGCAGCACCCACGCCGAACAACTGGCACAGTTGAAGCAGCAATACCCGGGCATCGAATACGAAGAGTCCGACGCGGTTGAAGTGGTCGACCTGCTACGCATGGTCGACGAGGGCCAGATCGACCTCACCTTGGTGGACTCCAACGAAGTGGCGATGAACCAAGTGTACTTCCCCAATGTGCGCGTGGCCTTCGACCTCGGCGATGCCCGCAGCCAGAGCTGGGCAGTGGCCCCAGGTGAAGACAACAGCCTGCTCAACGAGATCAACAGCTACCTCGACAAAGTGCAGAAGAACGGCACGCTGCAACGCCTCAAGGACCGCTACTACGGCCACGTCGATGTCCTCGGCTACATGGGCGCCACCACGTTCGCCCAGCACCTGCAACAACGCCTGCCCAAATACGAACAGCACTTCAAGGCCTACGCCAAGCAGGAAAAAGTCGATTGGCGCCTGCTGGCCGCGATCGGCTATCAAGAGTCGCTGTGGCAACCGGCAGTCACGTCCAAGACCGGCGTGCGCGGCCTGATGATGCTGACCCAGAACACCGCCCAGGCCATGGGCGTGTCCAACCGCCTGGACCCGAAGCAAAGCATCATGGGCGGCGCCAAGTACCTGGCCTACATGAAGGACCAACTGGACGAAAGCATCGAGGAGCCCGACCGCACCTGGTTCGCCCTGGCTGCCTACAACGTTGGCAGCGGCCACCTGGACGACGCCCGCAAACTGGCGGCCAAGGAAGGACTGAATCCGGACAAGTGGCTGGATGTGAAGAAGATCCTGCCGCGCTTGTCCCAGAAACAGTGGTACAGCAAGACTCGCTACGGCTACGCCCGGGGCGGCGAACCGGTGCATTTCGTGGCGAACATCCGCCGCTACTACGACATCCTGACCTGGGTCACGCAGCCACAGCTCGAAGGCGACCAGGTGGCCGAGGGCAACCTGCACGTGCCGGGCGTGGACAAGAGCAAGCCGAACCAGGAATCCCCGCAGCTTTAATTAAGTCACCACATCCTCTGTGGGAGCGAGCTTGCTCGCGATGAGGGCCTGACCTTCAGCATTGATGTTGACTGTCAGTCCGCTATCGCGAGCAAGCTCGCTCTCACAGGGGATGGTGGCTGCGGTCAGGACTTGGCGGCAGCCAGGATCAGCGCTTTCATTTCCGCCACCGCCGACTTGAACCCGACGAACAACGCATGGGCCACCAGCGCGTGGCCGATGTTCAGCTCGTTGATGCCCTTGATGGCCGCGACGGCTTCGACGTTGTGGTAGTGCAGGCCATGGCCGGCGTTGACGATCAAGCCCTGGGCCAGGCCAAAGGCAACGCCATCGGCGACCCGCTGCAGCTCGTCAGCCACGTCGGTGGGGGTTTCAGCATCGGCGTAACGACCGGTGTGCAGTTCAATGGCCGGGGCGCCGACCCGCTTGGACGCTTCGATCTGCCGTTCGTCGGCATCGATGAACAGCGATACCTCGGCACCGATCTTCGACAGACGTTCCACCGCCAGGCTGATCCGCGATTCCTGTCCCGCTACGTCGAGGCCGCCTTCGGTGGTCAGCTCCTGGCGCGTCTCCGGCACCAGGCAGATGTGCGCCGGGCGGATGAGCTCAGCGAACGCCATCATTTCTTCGGTCACGCCCATTTCGAAGTTCATGCGGGTTTGCAGCACGTCCTTGAGCAGCAGCACGTCGCGCTCCTGAATGTGGCGACGGTCTTCGCGCAGGTGCACGGTGATGCCGTCGGCCCCCGCCTCTTCCGCGTCCAGCGCGGCCTTGACCGGATCCGGGTAGCGCGTACCGCGGGCCTGGCGCAGGGTGGCGACATGGTCGATGTTCACGCCGAGAAGAATGCGATTGCTGGTGCTCACAAAAAGGCTCCTGAAGGGACAGATAGTCGGCTCACAGCATACGGGTTGATCAGGGCTTGCGAAACAGCTCGCGACTGACCAGGGGCCGACCGCCCAGATGCACGGCCAGGGCTTGGCGCATCAGACGCTTGGCCGCCGACAAGGCACCCGGCGCGCTCCAGTCGGCCTCGGCCATGGCCAGCAGCTCGGCGCCATTGAACAGCCCCGGTTGCAGCAGGTAGACCCGCTCCAGGCCAGCATCCACTTGCAAACGGTAGAGGCCGTCGGCGGCGATGGGTTCGCCGTGCAGGTCGGTGCTCAAGGCGAAGCCATAGCCCAGGTCATCCAGCAGCCGCCATTCGAACGAACGCAGCAGCGGCTCCAGCGGACGGCCTTCGGCCAGGGCCAGCAACGTGGCGGCGTAGTGGTCGAAGACGGCCGGGTGAGGATCTTCGGCGGGCAGCAGGCGGATCAGCAGTTCATTGAGGTACAAGCCGCTGAACAACGCCTCGCCGTTGAGCCAGGCGGCGACGCCGTTGCTTTCCATGCGCCCGACATTCTTCAACTCGCCCCGCCCGCGAAACTCGACTTCCAGCGGCACGAACGGCCGCGCCAGCGTCCCGGCCTTGCCCCGCGCTCCCCGCAACACCGCCCGCAGCCGCCCTTGGGGCGTGAGGAAGTCCACCAGGGCACTGCTTTCGCGGTAGGCGCGGCTGTGGAGAACGTAGGCGGGTTGGCCGGTGGGTTGGGTTGGGGACATGGAAATGGAGTCTCGCTGACGGAGCACAATTTTATAAACGACCCCAAACCAATGTGGGAGCGGGCTTGCTCGCGAATGCGGTGTGTCAGTTAACAATGATGTCGACTGACAGGACGCATTCGCGAGCAAGCCCGCTCCCACAAGGTCCGTGGTGTACTGCCGGATGGATTACAGGTCGCCGTAACCCAACGAACGCAGCGCACGCTCGTCATCGGACCAGCCGCCCTTCACCTTGACCCACAGGTTGAGCATGATCTTGGAGTCGAACAGCAGCTCCATGTCCTTGCGCGCCTCGGTGCCGATGCGCTTGATGCGCTCGCCCTTGTCACCAATGATGATTTTCTTCTGACCGTCACGTTCGACGAGGATCAGCGCATGAATGTGCAGGGTCTTGCCCTGTTGCTTGAACTCTTCGATCTCGACCGTGATCTGGTACGGCAGCTCGGCGCCCATCTGTCGCATGATTTTCTCGCGCACCAGTTCGGCGGCGAGGAAACGGCTGCTGCGGTCGGTGATCTGGTCTTCAGGGAAGAAATGATCGTTTTCCGGCAGGTGTTCGGCAATCACCCGCTCCAGCGCGTCGAGGTTATGGCCGTGCTGGGCAGAGATCGGGATGATCTGGGCGTTGGGCAACTGTTCCTGCAACCAGGACAGGTGCGGCATCAGTTCAGCCTTGTCTTCGATGCGGTCGGTCTTGTTCAGTGCCACGATCAGCGGGCCGGTGACGTACTGGACACGCTCGAGGACCATCTGGTCTTCTTCGGTCCATTTGGTGCGATCGACCACGAAGATCACCACGTCGACGTCTTTCAACGCCGCCGAGGCCGTCTTGTTCATGTAGCGGTTCAAGGCCTTTTCGCCACCCTTGTGCATGCCCGGGGTGTCGACGTAGATCGCCTGCACGGCGCCTTCGGTCTTGATGCCCAGCATGTTGTGGCGAGTGGTCTGGGGCTTGCGCGAGGTGATCGCCAGTTTCTGGCCCAGGATGTGGTTCAGCAGCGTGGACTTGCCCACGTTCGGCCGACCGACAATGGCGACATAGCCGCAGCGGGTGACGGTTGTATCAGTCATTGCCATTCTCCACGCCGAGGGCAATCAGTGCTGCGGCGGCCGCTACCTGTTCGGCAATACGACGGCTCACACCCTGACCCCGGCTTTTTTCATTCAGTAGGACAACTTCGCATTCGACGAAGAAGGTTCGGCAATGCGGCTCACCCTGGATATCCACCACTTCATAGCGCGGCAGTTCGCAACTGCGCGATTGCAGGAATTCCTGCAAACGGGTCTTCGGATCCTTGTTGGTGTCCACCAGCGTCAGGCTGTCAATCTCTGAAGTCAGCCAGGCCAGCACGCGTTCGCGCGCCATGTCCATGCCTGAGTCCAGGTAGATCGCGCCAATCAACGCTTCCAAGGCATCGGCCAGAATCGACTCGCGACGGAAACCGCCGCTTTTCAATTCACCGGAGCCCAGGCGCAGGTATTCGCCCAGGTCGAAACCACGGGCCAGTACGGCCAGGGTCTCACCTTTTACCAAACGCGCGCGCAAACGCGACAACTGGCCTTCGCGGGCCAGCGGGAAGCGCTCGAACAGCGCCTCACCGGCCACGAAATTGAGGATGGCATCACCGAGGAATTCCAGGCGCTCGTTGTTGCGCCCGGCAAAACTGCGGTGAGTGAGGGCCAGGAGCATCAGGTCCGGGTCCTTGAAGGTGTAGCCGAGCTGACGCTCGAGACGGCTGAGAGAAACGCTCACGGTTTACCCACGCTGAGTTCGTGGCTGGATTCCACCGCCACGGTGGCAAGGCACCGTTGGCTTGGGACAATTAACGCTGTGTTCAAAAATGACGTCCTGACTATCGTTGGCTTCATGCCTCCGGGCAACCTTGTGCAGGCTCCAGAAAAGCATTCGGCGCTGTGTTCAACAGCGCCGTGTGGGATTACTTGATCAGGCCAACCCGCGAGAAATTCGGCAGGTGGCTGAGTTTGGGTTCCGGCCAGCTCATCCAGACCGCAAAGGCCTTGCCGACGATGTTCCGGTCCGGGACCATGCCCAGCAGGTCCTTGGGAATGTTCGGATCATCCCAGTAACGGCTGTCGTTGGAGTTGTCGCGGTTGTCACCCATCATGAAATAGTGCCCCGCCGGCACGGTCCACGAACGGTCTGGCGTTGCGCGGTAGCGGCTCATTTCCTTGCGGATCAGGTGTTCGGCCTCGCCGAGTTTTTCCCGATAGAGTTCGGCACTGCCCAACGTACCCGGCTCGGAGCCAAGCAATTGTTCGGCCACTGATTCGCCATTGACGAACAGACGCTTGTCGGCAGTGTAGCGGATCGTGTCGCCTGGCAAGCCGACCACGCGCTTGATGTAGTTGACGTTCGGGTCGCTCGGGAAGCGGAACACCATGACATCGCCGCGTTGCGGATCACCCACCTCGATGACTTTCTTGTCGATCACCGGCAGGCGGATTCCGTAGGAGAACTTGTTCACCAGAATGAAATCGCCCACATCCAGGGTCGGCTTCATCGAACCGGACGGAATCTGGAACGGCTCCACCAGGAACGAGCGCAGCACCAGGACGATGAACAGCACCGGGAAGAACGACTTGCCGTATTCGACCAGCAGCGGTTCCTTGCTGAGCTTTTCGATCACCACACCATCAGGCTGGCTGACGCTGCCCTGATAAGAGGCGATGGCCGCCCGGCGCCGAGGCGCCAGGAACAACAGATCAAGCAACGCCAACAGGCCGCAGACAAACACGGCGATAACCAGCAACAGCGGGAAATTTAGCGACATAGGACCTAACTATCCAACCTGAGCACCGCAAGGAAGGCTTCCTGTGGAATTTCCACGTTACCGACCTGCTTCATGCGTTTTTTACCGGCCTTCTGCTTTTCCAACAGCTTGCGCTTACGGCTGACGTCGCCGCCGTAGCATTTGGCCAATACGTTCTTTCTGAGCGCCTTGACGGTTGTACGCGCCACAATCTGCCCGCCAATGGCGGCCTGGATTGCCACATCGAACATCTGCCGCGGAATCAGTTCCTTCATCTTCTCGGTCAATGCACGACCTTTGTAGTGCGCGTTGTCACGGTGCACGATCAATGCCAGGGCATCGACTTTCTCACCGTTGATCAGCACATCCAGTTTCACCAGATTAGCCGATTGGTAACGATCGAAATGATAGTCCAGCGAAGCATAGCCGCGACTGGTGGATTTGAGACGGTCGAAGAAGTCCAGCACCACTTCGTTCATCGGCAGGTCGTAGGTCACTTGGACCTGCGTGCCAAGGAACAGCATGTCGTGCTGTACGCCGCGTTTCTCGATGCACAGGGTAATGACGTTACCCAGGTGCTCCTGAGGCACAAGGATGTTGGCCCGCACGATCGGCTCGCGCATGTCTTCGATGGCCGACAGGTCCGGCAGCTTGGACGGGTTGTCGACGTAGAGGGTTTCGCCGTTCTTGAGCAGCAGCTCGAAGATTACCGTCGGTGCCGTGGTGATCAGGTCCAGGTCGTACTCGCGCTCCAGGCGCTCCTGGATGATTTCCATGTGCAACATGCCCAGGAACCCGCAGCGGAAACCGAAGCCCAGGGCGTCGGAGCTTTCCGGGGTGTATTGCAGGGACGAGTCGTTCAGGGTCAGCTTTTGCAGGGCTTCGCGGAAATCCTCGAAGTCGTCGGAGCTGACCGGGAACAGGCCGGCGTAGACCTGCGGTTGGATACGCTTGAAACCGGGCAGCACATCGACGTCGGGGGTGGAGCTCAAGGTCAGGGTATCGCCGACCGGCGCCCCGTGGATGTCCTTGATGCCGGCGATAATGAAGCCCACTTCGCCGGCCTTCAGGTCGACGGTGGCAGTATGTTTCGGGTTGAAGACCCCGACGCTGTCCACCAAGTGGATCTTGCCGGTGGACTTGACCAGGATCTTGTCGCCCTTTTTCACGCGGCCATGGCGCACGCGAACCAGGGAGACCACGCCCAGGTAGTTGTCGAACCAGGAGTCGATGATCAACGCTTGCAGCGGATCTTCGATGTTGCCGGTTGGCGCGGGGATGGTGGTGACCAGGCGTTCGAGCACTTCATCCACGCCCAGGCCGGTCTTGGCGCTGCAGGTGACCGCGTCGGTGGCGTCGATGCCGATGATTTTCTCGATTTCTTCCTTCACGCGGTCCGGATCGGCCTGGGGCAGGTCGATCTTGTTCAGCACCGGCATGACTTCCAGACCCTGCTCGATGGCCGTGTAGCAGTTGGCAACCGACTGTGCCTCGACGCCCTGGCCGGCATCGACCACCAGCAACGCCCCTTCACAGGCCGCCAGCGAGCGGCTGACTTCATAGGTGAAGTCGACGTGGCCCGGAGTATCGATGAAGTTCAGCTGATAAGTGACGCCGTCGCGGGCCTTGTAATAGAGGGTAACGCTGTGGGCCTTGATGGTGATCCCGCGCTCACGCTCGAGGTCCATGGAGTCCAGGACCTGGGCTTCCATTTCACGCTCGGCCAGGCCGCCGCACATCTGGATGAAGCGATCAGCCAGCGTCGACTTGCCATGGTCAATGTGGGCGATGATGGAGAAATTGCGGATATGACTCAAATCACTCACGGATCAACACTCAAAAAGGCTGCAGGCATGGCCCGCCGAAAAATAGCCGGGAATTGTACCTGATACAGACGCCATTGTGGCGAGGGGATTTATCCCCGCTGGGCTGCGAAGCAGCCCTCGACCTATCAGCCCTGGCGATGCGCCAGGGAGGATGCTGGGGACTGCTGGGCAGTCCAACGGGGATAAATCCCCTCGCCACATGAAGCCTGCTCGCCACAAGAATTGGGGTCAACCCGCCCTGCGCAGCAACCAGAGCCCGGCCAACGCGCAGACAGCCGCAGGGACCAGCACCGCAAACAGCGGCGAGAAACCAAACACCAGGCTCGACGGCCCCAGCAGATCCTGGGCGATACGGAAGGTGAAACCCACCAGCACGCCGGTAAACACTCGTTGACCAAGGGTCACCGAACGCAGCGGGCCGAAAATGAAGGAAATCGCCATCAACACCAGGGCGGCGGTGACCAGCGGTTGCAACACTTTGACCCAAAAAGCCAGCCAGTAGCGGCCATTGTTCAGGCCCTGGTCCGCCAGGTAGTGGATATAGCCCCACAAACCGGTAATCGACAGCGACTCCGGCGCCATCACCACAGTGCTGAGCAACTGCGGGCTGATCGACACGTCCCAACGCTCTTGCGGGGCGGCGACCACTTCGGTGCGTTTGTCATGGAACAGGGTGGTGGTGACATCACTCAGTTGCCAGTGGTCCTCGGCGAAATTCGCGCGCTTGGCGAAGCTCGCTGACAGCATGTGCCGCTGGTCGTCGAAACGATAGCGGGTCACGCCATAGAGGATGCCATTGGGCTGGACCGAGTTGATGTGGATGAACTCGTCGCCCTGGCGGTGCCACAGGCCGTGCTTGGCGCTTTGCGCATCACCGCCGCCCTGGGCCAGGGAACGGTTGGCCTGGGCGGTGTTCTCGGTGGCCGGGGCAATGTATTCGCCGATCAACACACCCACCAGCATCAGCACCAGCATCGGCTTCATCACCGCCCAGACGATCCGACCAATGGACACGCCTGCGGCGCGCATGATGGTCAGCTCGCTGTTGCTGGCCAGGCTGCCCAGGCCGATCAGGCAACCGATCAGCGCCGCCATCGGCAGCATGTCGTACAGGCGCCGAGGCGCGGTCAGCAGCACGTAGCTCGCCACGTCCGTCAGGGTATAGGTGTCGCTGACGTCGCTCATTTCATCGATGAAGGCAAACAGGGTCGCCAGGCCAAGGATGATCCCCAGCACCGCGAGGATCGCCATGAACACGCTGCTGCCGATGTAGCGGTCGAGCTTAACCACGGGCCACCTCCAGCGCGCTGCGACGACTGGCCAGTTTCAGGCGCAGGGGCTCCCAATAGAGCAACCCCAGGCCGATGGCCAGGAAGATGCCATGCACCCACCACAAGCCCAGCGCCGGCGGGATCTTGCCCTTCTCCAGGGCGCCGCGGGCGGAAATCAGGATGGTCAGGTAAGCCATGTATAGGAGAATCGCCGGCAGCAACTTGAGGAAACGGCCCTGGCGCGGGTTGACCCGCGACAACGGGACCGCCATGAGTGTCACGATGAACACCAGCAGCGGCAACGACAGGCGCCATTGCAGCTCGGTGCGGGCACGAATGTCCTTGTTGCCCAGCAGGCTGGCGGTCGGCATCGCGTCGCGATCGGTGACTTCGTCGCTGACCTCGGGCTTGGGCAACAGCACGCCATAGGTGTCGTACTTGATGGCCCGGTAGTCGGCCTGCCCCGGCTTGCCATCGTAGCGATAGCCATTGTGCAGGATCAGGTAGCGGTTGCCGTCGGGGTTGATTTCCTGCCGGCCCTTCTCGGCCACCAGCACGGAAATGCCACGGTCCTTCTTGGTGTCCGAAGACAGGTTCTTTTGCGTAATGAAGACGCCGCCCAGGTCGATCCGGTCATCCGAGAGCTGTTCGGTGTAGGTCACCCGCGTGCCGTCGCGCAGGGCCTGGAAACGCCCTGGCACCAGGGTGTCGAACTCGGTCATGGCGTCCTGCTGGTTGATCAGCAGTTGGAATTGGTTGGCGCCCTGAGGCGATAGGCTCAGGCTCAGCCAGGCCACCACCAGCGCCACCAATGTGGCCGGGAACAGGGTCATGCGAAACAGCCGTTGCTGGCTCATGCCCGTGGCCGACAGCACGGTCATTTCGCTGTCCAGGTACAGGCGCCCATAGGCCAGCAAAATGCCGAGGAACAACCCCAGCGGCAGGATCAGTTGCAGGAAGCCCGGCAGGCGGAACCCCATGATCAGGAACAGGGAGCCCGGATCCAGGGCGCCGGAGGCCGCCTGGGCAAGGTATTTGATGAAACGTCCGCTCATGATGATGACCAGCAGCACGGCGCTCACGGCGCTCAGGGTCAGCAGGACTTCGCGGGATAGATAACGAAAGACGATCACACCAGACACTCCAGGGTTGTCAGGCTGGGTTTTGTATAAAAAGTGCCTGCGCGACGATCATGCTGCGTTGAAAACAGGCTCGGAATGCTCATTGACAGCCAGTCAACTCCGCTTCCTCGCCTGTTTTCGCCTTGCCTGATCGCCGCTCGGCGACTTTTCATACAAACCCTTAAGGCGGCCAAACAAGCAAACGTATCGAGCCGGTCCGCCAACGCGAACCGCCGAAAAAAGAGCCGCATTATCCTGTGATTGGAGGCGCCTGTCACTTCGCACGCTTTAAACCGGTGCTTAAAGCCAAAAGTTAGCGCCGTCGAGGGTTGTCAGGCTCAGGCGCCGAGGTTCAAACTGCGGCCTTTGTCGCCGGCAAACACCGGCGCTTCTTTTATATAAGAAGAAGCTCGCTCAGCGCGCCATTGTGTCGGCGCCTGGCCTCTTGACCATTCACTCAGGGATCCGGACATGGAACTGGTTGTAAAAAGCGTCAGCCCAGAAACGTTGAAAACCGCCACGCTGGTGGTTGCCGTTGGTGAAAACCGCAAGCTCGGCGTCGTCGCCACCCAGCTCGACAGCCTGAGCGGCGGTGCCATCAGCGCCGTGCTCAAGCGCGGCGACCTGGCCGGCAAGGTCGGCCAGAGCCTGTTGCTGCACAGCCTGCCCAACCTCAAGGCTGATCGGGTGCTGCTGGTGGGCGTGGGCAAGGACGCCGAACTGGGCGACCGTCCGTTCCGTAAAATCATCGCCGGCGTGTTGGGCACCCTCAAGGGCCTGGGCGGTACCGATGCCGTCCTGGCGTTGGACGAGTTGGTGGTCAAGGGTCGCGACAGCTACGGCAAGAACCGCCTGCTGGCGGAAACCCTGGTGGACGGCGAATACCAGTTCGACCAGTTCAAGAGCCAGAAAGCCGAATCCCGCGCCCTGAAGAAAATCACCCTGCTGACCATCAAGGCCGCCCAGGCCGAAGTCCAGCGCGCCGTGACCCACGCCACCGCGATTGCCAACGGTATGGCCTTCACCCGTGACCTGGGCAACCTGCCGCCGAACATCTGCCACCCGACGTTCATGGGCGAGCAAGCCAAGGCCTTGGGCAAGGAATTCAAGGGCCTGAAGGTCGAAGTCTTCGACGAGAAGAAGATCAAGGACCTGGGCATGGGCTCGTTCTATTCCGTCGGCCAGGGCAGCGCCCAGCCGCCGCGCCTGATCGTCATGCAGTACAACGGCGGCAAGAAGTCCGAGAAGCCATACGCACTGGTCGGCAAGGGCATCACCTTCGACACCGGCGGCATCAGCCTCAAGCCAGGCGCCGGCATGGATGAAATGAAGTACGACATGGGCGGCGCCGCGAGCGTGTTCGGCACCCTGCGCGCCGTGCTCGAACTGCAACTGCCGATCAACCTGGTGTGCATCCTGGCCTGCGCCGAGAACATGCCCAGCGGCACGGCCTCGCGTCCGGGCGACATCGTCACCACCATGAGCGGCCAGACCGTGGAAATCCTCAACACCGATGCCGAAGGCCGCCTGGTGCTGTGTGACGCCCTCACCTACTCCGAGCGTTTCAAGCCGCAAGCGGTGATCGACATCGCGACCCTGACCGGCGCCTGCGTCGTCGCCCTCGGTGCCCACACCTCCGGCCTGCTGGGCAACAACGATGAACTGATCGGCCAATTGCTCAGCGCCGGCCAGCAAGCCGACGATCGCGCCTGGCAGTTGCCCTTGTTCGACGAGTACCAGGAACAACTGGACAGCCCGTTCGCCGACATCGCCAACATCGGCGGCCCGAAAGCCGGGACCATCACCGCGGCGTGCTTCCTGTCGCGCTTCACCAAGAACCTGAACTGGGCGCACCTGGACATCGCCGGCACGGCCTGGACCAGCGGCGGCAAGGACAAAGGCGCCACCGGTCGCCCAGTGCCCCTGCTGACCCAGTACCTGCTGGACCGCGCCAAGGCCTGACACCAATGACCGTTGTTGGCGTCGTCCTCGGGTGGCGCCAACGGCGGCTCAGGAACCGCAATGACCAAAGTCGATTTCTATATCCTGCCCAGCGCCGATCCGTCGGCGCGGTTGGATTTCGCCTGCAAGCTCGTCGAAAAGGCCTGGCGCATGGGGCACCGCATCTACCTGCATTGCAGCGATGCCGCCCAGCGCGATGACCTGGACGCACGCCTATGGGCGTTCAAGGGCGAGAGTTTCGTGCCCCACGGCCCGGCCGAAAGCGAACCCGAGGGGCTGATCGTGCTGGGACTGGGAGATGACTGCGGCCAGCACCAGGACCTGCTGGTCAACCTCGACCTGAAAGTACCGGCCTTTGCCCAGCGCTTCGCCCGTGTGGCGGAAGTGGTGGTGGAAGACCCGGCCATCCGACAAGCCGCGCGGGAGAGTTTCCGTTTCTACCGCGAACAGGGCTATCCTCTGCAAGACCACCGTTTACAGCGACTCTGAGCCCTACGATGGACACTCCAAAATCGCCACAAAAACCCGCGCACCTGCTGGATGACCTCGAGTCGATCCGCCAGTTGCTCGGCGACGACAACCTGCAGCCACCGCTGTTGACCGACACGGTCGTGCCCGAGCCGGTGCATGACGAGCAGATCCCCCTGCTGTTCGATCCGATCAACGGCCAGCCTGAACCCGAGCCTGCCGCCAAGGCCGAAGCCAAGGGCCCCGACGCCCTGCTGCACCTGGACCGCGAATTACGCGCTGCGGCACAGTTGATCATGCAAGACGTCATCGACGACTTCGCCCCGCACATCGAAACCGAGATCAAGCGCCGGCTGGATGCGCGGATGGAGCGGTTGCTGAGCCACTACGAGTAACCCGTTCTACCCACCGAATAACCCTGTGGGAGCGGGCTTGCTCGCGAAAGCGGTGTGTCAGCTGGCACATGTATACCTGACACACCGCTTTCGCGAGCAAGCCCGCTCCCACATTGTTCAACTGTGTTCACAAACTATCGGTATCACTGCTCGCTTCCAGCTCGCTGCGTGTGGCTTGCATCTCCCCCGCCCGCTATACTTCCCGGCTTTTCCTGAATAAATGCCAATAGGGTCCCGCCGCGCATGGATAAGACCTACCAGCCGCACGCCATTGAAACTTCCTGGTACAACACCTGGGAGTCCGAGAATTATTTCGCTCCGCAAGGCGCGGGCGATTCCTACACCATCATGATCCCGCCGCCGAACGTCACTGGCAGCCTGCACATGGGCCACGGTTTCAACAACGCGATCATGGACGCCCTGATCCGTTTCCGTCGCATGCAAGGTCGCAACACCTTGTGGCAGCCGGGCACCGACCATGCCGGTATCGCCACGCAGATGCTAGTGGAACGCCGCCTCGAAGCCCAAGGCCAGAATCGCCACGACCTGGGTCGCGATAAATTCCTCGAGAAAGTCTGGGAATGGAAAGACGAGTCCGGTGGCAACATCAGCCGCCAGATCCGTCGTCTCGGCTCGTCCGTGGACTGGAGCCGCGAGCGCTTCACCATGGACGACGGTCTTTCGGAAGCGGTGAAGGAAGCCTTCGTGCGCCTGCATGAAGACGGGCTGATCTATCGCGGCAAGCGTCTCGTCAACTGGGACACCAAGTTGCACACGGCCATTTCCGACCTCGAAGTGGAGAACCACGACGAGAAAGGTTTCCTGTGGAACCTCAAGTACCCCCTGGCCGACGGCGCCAAGACCGCCGAAGGCAAGGATTACCTGATCGTCGCCACCACGCGTCCGGAAACCATGCTCGGTGACGCCGCCGTGGCGGTGAACCCTAACGATGAGCGCTACAAGGCCCTGATTGGCAAGTTCGTGGAACTGCCTTTGGTTGGCCGGCGCATCCCGATCATCGGCGACGATTACTGCGACCCTGAATTCGGCACCGGCTGCGTGAAAATCACCCCGGCCCACGACTTCAACGACTACGAAGTCGGCAAGCGCCACAACCTGCCGCTGCTGAACATTTTCGACAAGAACGCCAACGTGCTGCCGGCGGCCCAGGTGTTCAACCTCGACGGCACGCTGAACGAAAGCGTCGACGGCACGCTGCCGGCCGAATACGCCGGCCTGGACCGTTTCGAGGCGCGCAAGCAGATCGTCGCGGCATTCGAGGCCGCCGGCCTGCTGGTCAGCGTCGACGATCACGCCCTGAAAGTCCCGAAAGGCGACCGCTCCGGCACCATCATCGAGCCGTGGCTGACCGACCAGTGGTACGTGTCCACCAAGCCGCTGGCCGAGCCGGCGATTGCCGCCGTGGAAGACGGCCGCATCCAGTTCGTGCCCAAGCAATACGAAAACATGTACTTCTCGTGGATGCGCGACATCCAGGATTGGTGCATCAGCCGTCAGCTGTGGTGGGGTCACCGCATCCCTGCCTGGTACGACGAATCGGGCAAGGTCTATGTCGGTCGCGATGAAGCCGAAGTCCGCGCCAAGCACAACCTCGGTCCGGACGTCGCCCTGGCGCAGGACAACGACGTCCTCGACACCTGGTTCAGCTCGGGCCTGTGGACCTTCTCGACCCTGGGCTGGCCGCAGCAGACCGAGTTCCTGAAGAAATTCCACTCCACCGACGTGCTGGTCACCGGCTTCGACATCATTTTCTTCTGGGTCGCCCGGATGATCATGCTGACCATGCATCTGGTGAAGAATGAGGACGGCACCCCGCAAGTGCCGTTCAAGACAGTCTACGTCCACGGTCTGGTGCGCGACGGTCAGGGCCAGAAGATGTCCAAGTCCAAGGGCAACGTCCTGGATCCGCTGGACATCATCGACGGCATCGACCTGGAAACCCTGGTGCAGAAACGCACCTCCGGCCTCATGCAGCCGAAACTGGCGAAGAAGATCGAGAAGGCCACCCGCGAAGAATTCGCCGAGGGCATCGCCAGCTACGGCACCGATGCCCTGCGTTTCACCTTCTGCTCGCTGGCGTCCACCGGTCGCGACATCAAGTTCGACATGGGTCGCGTCGAAGGCTATCGCAACTTCTGCAACAAGATCTGGAACGCCGCGCGCTACGTGCTGGATAAAGGCGAAGACTGCGGTCAGAACGGCGAAGCTTACGAACTGACCCTGGCTGATCGCTGGATCATTTCCCAGTTGCAACGCACCGAAGCCGAAGTGACCCGCCAACTGGACCAGTTCCGTTTCGACCTGGCCGCACAAGCCTTGTACGAGTTCATCTGGAACCAGTACTGCGACTGGTACCTGGAGCTGTCCAAGCCGGTGCTGTGGGACGAGAACGCACCGGTCGAGCGCCAGCGCGGCACCCGCCGCACCCTGGTTCGCGTGCTGGAAGTGGCCCTGCGCCTGGCGCATCCGTTCATGCCATTCATCACCGAGGAAATCTGGCAGCGCATCGCACCGCTGGCGGGCATCCAGGGCAAGACGATCATGCTGCAACCGTGGCCGGTGGCCAACGAGACCCGCATCGATCCGGCAGCCGAGGACGACATCGAATGGCTCAAGACCTTCATGCTGGGCCTGCGTAACATCCGCGCCGAAATGAACATCGGCCCGGGCAAGCCGCTGACCCTGTTCCTGAAGAATGCCAGCGCCGACGACCTGCGCCGCCTCAACGAAAACGAAGCGCTGCTCAAGAAGCTGGCGAAGCTCGAGTCGGTGACGGTGCTGACCGCCGGCGAAGAAGCACCACTGTCGGCCACCGCCCTGGTCGGCGAGATGGAAGTGCTGGTACCGATGGCTGGCCTGATCGACAAGGCCGCCGAACTGGCGCGCCTGGACAAGGAAATCCAGCGCCTCAAAGGCGAAGTGCAGCGGGTCGGCGGCAAGCTGTCCAACGCCGGTTTCGTCGACAAGGCCCCGGCCGAAGTCATTGAGAAGGAACGGGCCAAACTGGCCGAGGCCGAACAGGCCCTGGGTAAGCTGGCCGAGCAGCATGGGCGGATCTCCAGCCTGTAACGGCGGTTGGCAATCGAAGAAGGAGGTCCTGATGACCTCCTTTTTTATGCCTGGCACTATCCATCAAACAATGAAGGCTCCTTGTGGGAGCGGGCTTGCTCGCGAAAGCGGTGGATCAGATAGCCTATTTGTTAACTGACACACCTCCTTCGCGAGCAAGCCCGCTCCCACATTTAATCGGCGCAGTCATCAAGACCAGTCTGGATGTGGGACAATACCCGCCACTTTTTGAGCCATCCCCGAATCGACCCGCCCATGACCGCCCCCCGCACACCCAAACCTGCACGCCAGAAGCCCAAGTCCACCACCGAGGCCAAAGCCGTGGCACCGCGGGAAAAGGCCAGCCTGCATCCACGCAACCGTCACCAGGGCCGCTACGACTTCCCGGCGTTGATCAAGTCCACGCCTGAATTGGCCAAGTTCGTGATCATCAACCCGTACGGCAAGGAAAGCATCGACTTCGCCAGTCCCGACGCAGTGCGGGTGTTCAACCGGGCGCTGCTCAAATCCTTCTATGGCATCGCCCATTGGGACATTCCGGCCGATTACCTGTGCCCGCCGGTGCCCGGTCGCGCCGACTATGTGCATTTCCTCGCCGATTTGCTCGCCAGCCATAACGAAGGCGAGATCCCTCGGGGTGCGGCAGTGAAGGTGCTGGACATCGGCACGGGCGCCAACTGCGTCTATCCGCTGATCGGCTACAGCGACTACCGCTGGCACTTCCTCGGCTCGGAGATCGACCCGACGGCCATCGCCTCGGCCAAGGCCATTGTCCAGTCCAACGGGCTGAACAAGGCTATCCAGCTTCGCCAGCAAGCCAACCGCAAGCAGATCTTGCTGGGCTTGCTGGAGGACGCCGAGCGGTTCGACCTGACCATGTGCAATCCACCGTTCCACGCGTCCCTGGAGGAAGCCACCAAGGGCAGCCAGCGCAAATGGCGGGCGCTGGGCAAGGCCGATCCGAAACGCAAACTGCCGGTGCTGAACTTCGGCGGCCAGGCAGCCGAACTATGGTGCGAGGGTGGGGAAGCGCGGTTCGTCACACAGCTGATCAGCGAAAGCGCAAAGCTGGCCCAGCAAGTGCTGTGGTTCAGTACGCTGGTGTCGAAGGCTTCCAACCTGCCGGCGATTCAGGCAGCGCTGAAAAAAGCTGGGGCGCTGCACAGCCACGTGGTGGAGATGTCCCAGGGCCAGAAGCAGAGCCGCTTCGTGGCCTGGACCTTCCAGACCGAGGCGCAGCAACAGGCCTGGCGCCAGGCGCGCTGGGTCCGCAAGGATTGAAATCCTCCCACCACAGACCACTTTTTCCAAGACAATAAAAAACCGTGCCCGGATCGCTCCGAGGCACGGTTTTTTTAGCGATCTTACTTGTTGACCGCGTCGGTCAGGCCTTTGGCCACAACCAGCTTGATCACTTTCTTGGCAGCGATTTCGATGGCAGCGCCAGTCGAAGGGTTACGGCCGGTACGGGCAGGACGCTCGGTGACTTTCAGCTTGCCGATACCTGGCAGAGTGATTTCGCCGCCGTTTTCCAGCTGATCGGCAACGATTTGGCCCAGTTGGTCCAAAGCGTTACGCGCGGTGGTTTTTGGCGCGTCGATGGCTTCAGCGATGTCAGCGATCAGTTGGTCTTTAGTAAGAGCCATGTAGTGTTCCTTCCCTATCAAATTCATATGGATTGCAGAGTGCAGTGTCAGCCATCGAGCCCGATCTCTCTGGATCAGGCACCCTCGGCAATCACCACGACGGATCGGGGTAATAGATGCCGAAAACCGGGTTTGGTTCGACCTGACAAATGCTGAATGCACGCTTAACGCAGTGACTTCGCGTAAGACCGGGCAAAACTAGCACAACGCCTCTGAAATATCCGCCTCTAGCTACCCATTTGGTCAGCTTTCTTGCGCTAAAACGTTAAAAAAATGCATATAGGCCATCGGACAGGCCTGAAAGGGCCTTTGCAGGGTTCCAAAACCAGTGATTGCGGTACACTGGGCCTTTTTCGGGGAGCACGCCCTCCTCTCTTTCATCAGCCGAGAAATCCATGCCGATCCGTCATTGCATCGTCCACCTGATCGACAAAAAACCCGACGGCACCCCTGCCGTGCTCCATGCCCGCGACTCCGAGCTGGCAGAGTCCACGGCCATCGAGAACATGCTCGCCGACCTCAACGAAAGCTATAACGCCAAGCAAGGCAAGGCCTGGGGTTTTTTCCATGCCGAGTCCGGGGCGCATCCGTTCAGCGGCTGGCTGAAGGAGTACCTGGACGGCGGGAAGGATTTCACTGCGTTCAGTCGAGTGGCGGTGGAACACCTGCAAAAACTGATGGAAGAGTCCAACCTGTCGGTGGGCGGCCACGTGTTGTTCGCGCATTACCAGCAGGGCATGACCGACTACCTGGCCATCGCCCTGCTGCACCACAGCGAAGGCGTGGCGGTGACCGATGAATTGGACGTGACCCCGTCCCGTCACCTGGACCTGGGCCAATTGCACCTGGCGGCGCGGATCAATGTGTCGGAATGGCAGAACAACAAGCAATCGAAACAGTACATCTCGTTCATCAAGGGCAAGAACGGCAAGAAGGTCTCGGAGTACTTCCGCGACTTCATCGGCTGCCAGGAAGGCGTCGATGGCCCCGGCGAGACCCGCACTCTGCTCAAGGCCTTCAGTGACTTCGTCGAAAGCGAAGACTTGCCGGAAGACGATGCCCGGGAAAAAACCAAGACCCTGGTGGACTACGCCAGCAGCCAGGCCAAGCTCGGCGAGCCCATGGGCCTGGAAGAACTGTCCGAGTTGATCGACGAAGATCGCCCGAAAGCCTTCTACGACCACATCCGCAACAAGGACTACGGGTTGTCGCCGGAAATCCCGGCGGATAAACGAACCCTCAACCAGTTCCGCCGCTTCACCGGCCGCGCCGAAGGCTTGTCCATCAGCTTCGAAGCGCACTTGCTGGGTTCCAAGATCGAGTATGACGAGGAAGCCGGCACGCTGATCATCAAGGGGTTGCCGACGTCGCTGACGGATCAGCTCAAGCGGCGCAATTGATGCTCGGCGGGTTACTGAAGAAAGTTCTGCTGGTCTTGCTGGTGGTGGTGGCGTACCAGAACTGGGGCAAGATCGAGCGGGTGTTCAACCCGTCGCAGATGGTTTCAGAACAGATTCGCAGCGATGCCCGCGTGGTGCTGTATGCCACCGACTGGTGCGGCTACTGCAAGGCCACCCGACGGTTCCTGGATGAGAAAGGCGTGCCGTTTCGCGAGTTCGATATCGAGAAGGACACTGAGGCGCGCAAGGCCTACGAGGCGCTGGGTGGCCGGGGGATTCCGATCCTCGATGTGAACGGCACGTTGATTCGTGGGTACGAGCCGGAGAATATTCTCAAGGCGTTGTCTGCTTTATAGTTCTGATGGCCTCATCGGAAGCCCCTGAGAAGTTGACAGTATTTTAGAGAAAGCTGCAGGAGAATCCGGTCGCCACTTTTGAGTTATCTCCAGCAGGAGCCAGAAGCGGCCCTCAATCACTACTCAACGACCGACGGCCTGTAGAGTTGAATCCGCGCAACTTGAAAACTCCCCTGGGGCTTTAAGCACTTAGCTGCAAGAAAAATAAAAACTTAATAGCCAACCATCATAAAAAACTGTCAACTCTGACAGTACTCCCGCCTCTAGCTACTGCATAACTTAATAGTAAGAGGATTTTCAGCCCTCTTAATAATAAAATTTAGAGCAATAGGAGAAAAAAAATGACTCTTACGGCCCCCGCTTTTTCAAGCCCCGCACCAAATAGTAGGGGAAACAATCCTCCTTTCGTCACTGGGAGGGGTCACCCAAATAGTGCAGTAACCATTTGGGAAACCAACACTAACGCCACTCTGGGAACCGCCATTTGCAATGCAAATGGAGATTTTGCCACCACGTTGGATCTCACCCAAGCAAGCCACCAAAATTCTGGCGCGGTGTTAGTGATAGGTGGAATCTGCACGACTCCCACGGACTCGTCTGGTTATGCCGAAGACTTGATGTTCTACCTTTGAACAATAAAAATCCGGAATTGCCCTTAGAAACGAGGGCAACTCCTCGTAAACCAACCAACATTCACATTTTCGAAAAAATTTTGAAACCTAGCCTTGGAAAGTGCACATGCACCACCCCGCCACGCTCATCTTCGCGACGTAGAATCAACTCTTCGCTACCCGCAAACAACAACTCCCCTGCCACCGGGTCAACGCCATAGTCCGTCGCGGCGATAGTTACCTGCTGCCCTGAGCTGAACCCGTTCGGCTCTTCGAACGACTCATCCGGCAGCGCTTGCGGTGTCGCGTTGCGGGCAACGTCCAAGGCTTCTTCGGCACTTATCTGGCTCGACGCACCATGGCCGAAACCCAGCACCCGTGCCAACCATGCCGAAACGGCCGGATACGCGTCCACCAGCGGCGAGGTCACCGGGGTGCCTTTGAGAAACCACAGCGGATGGGCCATGGCGAAGTCGGCAATCGACGGTTCACCCAACAGGAAATCGCCCTCCTCGCGCTGCAACTGCTGCTCCAGGCGCGCCATGATCGTCGGCCACTGGTGCTTGGCCTGGTCGACAGGCAAGCGTGTAGTCGTACCGCCACTGAACAGCCCGGCGCGGTCGCTGATGAACGCCTTGATGGCTTCAGGCGATAGCTTGGCGAAACGCACCGCCACCGATTCAGGCTGGAACACCAGGCTCACCGCATGCTGAAACACCACCGAGTCGGCCCAGGCGGCAAAGGACGCGGCCAGCATTTCCCGGCCTTCGGGGAACAGGGCCGGCGAGGCTTTTTCCTGCTCCAGCCGACGGGCGATCAGGGATGTGTCGCAATAGATATCCGCGCCAATCTGCAATACCGGCGTCTTGCGATAGCCGCCCGTCAGTGCCGTCAGATCAGGCTTGGGCATCATTGGCGGAATGCTCACCGAACGCCAGGACAGGCCCTTGAAGCCCAGCAGCAGCCGGGCCTTTTCCGCGAAAGGAGACGTTGGGTAATGATGAAGAATCAGCTCTGACATGAGATTCGCCGCTGCAGGAATGAAGTCTTGCAGCTTAGCGCGACTGACCGGGCCAGCCTACCGGCCTGATAAAGGCCTATCAGCCAGGCTGATGAAGCGACAGCGCACTGGCCACCAGGCATTCCTTGGCACTTTTCTTGAGCTTTTTGATCAGTCGCTCCTGGCGCAGGGCCTCGCCCTTGTCGCGACAGGCCTCGGTATACACCAGGGCCACTGCCGGGCTGGACAGGAAGAAGCGCGCGCCCTTGCCGCTTTGATGCTTGGCGAAGCGCCGCACCGGGTCATCACTGATGCCGCAGTACAGCGAACCATTGGCGGCCCGTACCAAGTAGACAAACCAGGGTTTGTCCGCTTCGGCGGAGCCTTGCGCAGGCAGATCGGGAGAGAGGTCGGCGGTCGTCACAAGATGTTCAACAGGTGGGCAAAGACAAGCCGCGATCTTATCAGCGACTGGCCTGGAACGCCCGCAACCCCTTGAGGGCCTGGGCCCTGACGGTGTTGCGCACCAGCGGCGTCCACCCCAGCAGCAGGCCCTTGGCGCCCAACGCCTGACGGGACCAGCGCCAGAGATCGAAGCTGTCATGGTGCTCGCAGATCTTGCCATCACGAAACACGAAGCGCGCCTGGATGTCGTTGATCACGATGTTGCCGGTCTGGCTGAACAGGTACGTCGCCACCCAGTGAGCACCGCCGGTACGCTCGTCGCTGCGCACGTTATCGAAGGTCAGGGAAAAGTCCTTGGCCCGGGTCGTCAACATGCGCCACATGTCGCCGGCATCGCGCCCGCGCAGCTCGCCAAACGCCGGATCGCTGAACAGCACGTCGTCGGTGTAGCAGGCGCTCATGGCGTCAGCGTCCAGGCGCTGGAAGGCCTGATAAAAACGGGTGATCAAGGCGTTGTGGGCATCACTCATGGACCGGCTCCGAAAAATATTTCAGTAGGCCTGCACGATAATCTGCCAACGCGGAGAAGACTATCGTCATTCGCCATGAAAATGATATCAACGAAGGTCGGTGACTCTTTCGCTCTCGACCCCGACGTACAACGCCCGGCCTGCGCCGATGCCAGCGATGATCGCCCCCAGGCCAACCAGGCCGAAGATCCAGCCGAGGGCATCCCAGCCACCGGTCAAGTCGTGGACCACCCCCACCGCGAAGGGCCCCAGCGACGCCAGCGTATAACCGAAGCCCTGGGCCATGCTGGACAGGTTGGCGGCCACATGGGCATCCCGCGAACGCAACACGATCAGCGTGAGCGCCAGGCTGAACGTTGCGCCCTGCCCCAAGCCCAGCAATATCGCCCAGCCCCACAAACCATCGATGGGGGCATAGAGACAACCGAACAGGCCGCCCAGGGTCATGACCATGACGACCACGATGGCCAGGCGCTGGTCCTTGCCACGCGTTGCCAGCCAGGGTGCCGCGAGGGAGCTGATCAACTGCACGATGACCGAGCCAGACAGCACGAGCCCGGCCTGGGTCGGAGTCAGGCCACGTCCGATCAGGATCGAGGGCAGCCAGCCAAAGACGATATAGGCCAGGGACGATTGCAGCCCCATGTACAAGGTCACTTGCCAGGCAAGGGGATCACGCAGCAAGCCGCGGACCCGGTACGCCACCTGATGGGCGCCGTGTTGCTGGCCCACTTGCGGCAACCAGAACACCGCGGCCAGCAGCGCCGGGACCACCCAGAACCCCAGGCCCAAGGCCCAGCTGTGGCCAAGATGCTCGCTCAACGGCACTGTCGCCCCGGCCGCCATCGCCGCGCCCAGGCACAGCGCCATGGTGTAGACACCGGTCATGGCACCGGCCTGTTTGGCGAAGTCGCGCTTGACGATGCCCGGCAGCAGCACGCCGATCACGCCGATGCTCGCACCGGCCAAGATACTGCCGGCGAACAGCCCAACCTGACCGAGCGCACTGCGCAGGACAATCCCGCCCGCCAGTGTCAGCAAGATCCCCAGCACCACGCGCTCGGCCCCGAAGCGCCGCGCCAGCACCGGCGCCAGCGGCGCGAACAGGCCCAGGCAAAGCACTGGCAACGTGGTCAGCAAACCGGCCTGGGCAGCCGACAGGCCCAGGCTTTTTGACACTTCACTGAGCAGCGGCGCCATGCTCGACAACGCCGGCCGCAGGTTCAGCGCCACCAGGATCAGCCCGAGCAGCAACAGCCAGGGCCGGCGCACCAACGGCTGGCTCTGCTGGACCTGGGCGTCGTCGGCTTCGGCGTCGATCAACAGTTCTTCGAGTTCGGCGGCGCGTTTGGACGCCGTCGAGGTGGCAGGGGCAAGCAGATCGCGGGACATGGAAAGCTCGGGTTCAGGGTTCATTGATCAACTGCCGGCACAGGGCCTTGGCCTGCTCCGGGTCTTGGCGTTCGACCGCTTCGAGAATGTCGACATGCAGGTCGAACACATGCTGATGGCGAGGGACGATATTGAGGCTCTGGCGCAACTGCGCGCCGATCACGCTGGAAAAGTAACGATAAAGCTCGCTGAGCGTTGGATTGTGCGCGGCATCCACCAGCAGGCGGTGGAACACCAAGTCGCAGGCGATGTAATGCTCCAAGTCGCCATGGTAATGCTCGCCACTGGCCTGGAGCGCCTTGCGCAAGGCCAGCAAGTCATCTTCGGTACGCCGCAGCGCGGCCAGGCCGATGGCCTCGACTTCAAGGATATGCCGGGTTTCCCGGGCCTGGTCCAGCGAACAGCGCGACAGCACCTTGAGGGTATCGAGCGGGTCCACCGTCGCCCGTACATAACTGCCGTCGCCCTGGCGGATCTCGATCAGCCCGGAAAACGCCAGCACGCGCATGGCTTCGCGCACGGTGTTGCGGCTAATACCCAGTTCGGCCACCAACTCGGGCTCGGTGGGCAAACGCTGGCCCACGACCCACACGCCATCACCGATGCGCCGGCGCAGTTGGTCCAGGGCTTGATCGACCAAGGATCGCTTAATTAATGGAGAAATGTCTGACATGGACCTCACCCTTTCATCCAATCATAGGATGAATTTTCTGACATGTTAGGCAGCTTCATGTGGGACGGCAACCGCCTAGGGTCAACGGGAGGTAAAGAAACGAGAGTTTCGATTAGTCAAAATTACCCTTTGAGGGTAATTTTTAAGGACAAGGCACGCCGTTCTATGGAAAAGAACACACCCCATTACGCCTTGGCGGCGATACAGGCAGATGTCAGGCGGCTTAAAGGGAAAGCTTTCACCAGGACTGCGAAGAACACTGCTCGGACGCTCGGTTTGAACGTCTCGGACATGCAGCAGGTCATCCATGGGCTTGAGGGAAAACAGTTCTACAAATCGATGACCACCTATGACGATCATCGAGTCTGGCATGACGTCTACCACGCCAATTCACACGGTTTGCAGATTTACCTGAAGGTGACGTACCGCGCCCCAGCGGAGGCCCACCGGTAATTTCCTTCAAGGAGAAAAACTCATGAAACACCAGCAATGCTTCAGCTGTGGTGCCCCGGAAGGCATGTTGCATTTCGAAGGTCGCGGCGAAACCATGAGCGTCAAGGGATTGGAACGCCGGGTCGATGACTTGTCTGGCTGGGAATGTCAGATGTGCGGCGAAGTCGAGCTCGATTCAAGCTGCTCGGATCGCTACGACCACGCAGGTGATGAGCTGGTCAACGCGGCCAGGCGAATGATCGGCGAAGAGATCAAACGTGTCCGGCGCAAACTGCATCTATCGCAAAAGGAAGCGGTACTGCTGCTATCGGGCGGTGGACACAATGCGTTTTCCCGCTACGAGCGCGGCGAGGTAGTGCCACCCAAGGCGGTGATCTTGCTGATGCGCCTGCTTGATCGCTATCCGCATTTGCTTGCCGATGTCCATGACTTCGCTGAAGGCGCAGACTTGCGGCAATTCAAAACGACGGTGCACAAGGAACACGAGAACCTCACGGCTTGCTGAGCGGCCCATTAAAAACAAACCCGGACATGTCCGGGTTTATTTCACTGCCTAAGCCCGGATCAATGCAGAATCTGGCTCAGGAACAGCTTGGTGCGGTCGTTCTGCGGGTTGTCGAAGAAGTCGTTCGGCGCGGCCTGTTCGACGATTTCACCTTTGTCCATGAAGATCACGCGGTTGGCCACGGTACGGGCGAAGCCCATTTCGTGGGTCACGCAGAGCATGGTCATGCCGTCTTCGGCCAAGCCGATCATGGTGTCCAGCACCTCTTTCACCATTTCCGGGTCGAGGGCCGAGGTCGGCTCGTCGAACAGCATGATTTTCGGCTTCATGCACAGGGCGCGGGCGATGGCCACACGCTGTTGCTGACCGCCGGAGAGCTGGCCAGGATACTTGTGCGCCTGCTCTGGAATGCGCACGCGCTCCAGGTAATGCATGGCGATTTCCTCGGCCTTGCGCTTGGGCATCTTGCGTACCCACATCGGCGCCAGGGTGCAGTTCTGCAGGATGGTCAGGTGCGGGAACAGGTTGAAGTGCTGGAACACCATGCCGACTTCACGGCGGATCGCTTCGATCTGCTTGAGGTCGTTGGTCAGTTCCACGCCGTCGACCACGATGCGACCCTGCTGGTGCTCTTCCAGACGGTTGAGGCAGCGGATGGTGGTGGACTTGCCGGAACCCGACGGGCCGCACAGCACGATACGCTCGCCCTGCTTGACGTTCAGGTTGATGTCTTTCAACACGTGGAACTGGCCGTACCACTTGTTGACGCCCTGCATCTGAATAATGCCTTCAGGGCTCACAGGCTGTTTGATCGCTTCACTCATAAACTACGCTCCTAACGCTTGTGGCCAGTGTCCAGCTTGCGTTCCAAATGCATGGAATAGCGGGACATACCAAAACAGAAAATCCAGAACACCAGGGCGGCGAACACATAGCCTTCAGTGGCCATGCCCAGCCATTTCGGGTCGGCGGCAGCTTGTTTCACGCTGTTGAGCAGATCGAACAGGCCGATGATGATTACCAGGCTCGTGTCCTTGAACAACGCAATGAAGGTGTTGACGATACCCGGGATCACCAGCTTCAGGGCTTGCGGCAGAATCACCAGGCCCATGCTGCGCCAGTACCCCAGGCCCATCGCCGCGGCCGCTTCGTACTGGCCCTTGGGAATGGCTTGCAGGCCGCCACGTACCACCTCGGCCACGTAGGCCGATTGAAACAGGATCACCCCGATCAGTGCTCGCAGCAGCTTGTCGAAGTTCATGCCTTCGGGCAGGAACAGCGGCAGCATCACCGACGACATGAACAGCACCGTGATCAACGGCACACCGCGCCAGAACTCGATGAAGGTCACGCAGACCACACGGATCGCCGGCATGTTCGAACGCCGGCCCAGGGCCAGGACGATACCCAGCGGCAGCGCGCCGGCGATACCGACGGTGGCAATCACCAGGGTCAGCATCAGGCCGCCCCATTGGCTGGTTGCCACCGTGGCCAAGCCGAACACCCCGCCGTGCAACAGGCACCAGGCAATGATGGGGTACAGCACCAGGAAGCTCAGGCCGTAGATCGCCTTGCGCGGGAAGCGCGAGATGAACAGCGGCGCTACGCCGAGTACCGCCAACCACACGGTCAGGTCTACGCGCCAGCGCAGGTCCGTCGGGTAGTAGCCATACATGAACTGGCCGAAACGCTGCTGGATGAACACCCAGCAGGCGCCTTCCTTGGTGCAGTCGGCCTGGGTGGTGCCGACCCAGTTGGCATCGAGAATCGCCCAATCGAGAATCGGCGGAACCACCAGGTAGATCAAGTAGAACGCAAACAACGTCAGCAAGGTGTTGAGCCAGCTGGAGAACATGTTCGCGCGCATCCACGCCACCACGCCGATGCTGTTGCTCGGAGGGGGCATGTCAGGTTTGAAAGTATGGGATGTCATGCGCGTTTCCTCACCGCTCGATCAGCGCAATGCGCTTGTTGTACCAGTTCATCAGCAGGGAAATGCTGATACTGATCGCCAGGTACACGCTCATGGTGATAGCAATGACTTCAATGGCCTGCCCGGTCTGGTTCAGCACCGTACCGGCAAACAACGAAACCATTTCCGGGTAGCCGATACCGGCCGCCAGCGAAGAGTTTTTCGCCAGGTTCAGGTATTGGCTGGTCAACGGCGGGATGATCACGCGCAGGGCTTGCGGGATGATCACCTTGCGCAAGGTCGGACCGTTGCGCAGGCCCAGCGAGTGAGCCGCCTCGGTCTGTCCATGGCTGACCGACTTGATGCCCGAGCGCACGATCTCGGCGATGAACGCCGCGGTGTACACGGTCAAGGCGAGGGTCAAGGCCAGCAGCTCGGGAATCAGTACCCACCCACCGACGAAGTTGAAGCCCTTGAGCTGCGGCATTTCCCAATGCACGGGAGCGCCGAAGATCAGCGCGCACAACGCAGGAATCGCCAGGAACAGCGCCAGGCCCACCCAGAATTTATGGAACGGCTCGCCGGTCGCTTCGAAACGCTTGTTGGCCCAGCGGGTCATCAGCACGATGGCGACGATCGCCAGCACGACACTGGCCACGAACGGCCAGAATCCTTCCGCCACCAACGCTGCCGGCATGTTCAGGCCGCGGCTGCTGACAAAGAAAGTGTCCCCGAAGTTATGGCTGTTGCGCGGCCCCGGCATGGTCAGGAACACCGCGAAATACCAGAACAGGATCTGTAGCAGCGGTGGGATGTTGCGGAAAACTTCCACATACACGGTTGCCACTTTGGCGATGATCCAGTTTTTCGACAGTCGGGCCACGCCGACAATGAAACCAAGGATCGTTGCCAGGATCACGCCGATGAACGTCACCAGCAGAGTGTTGAGCAACCCGATGACAAAGACGCGGGCATAACTGTCCGCCTCGGTGTAGTCGATCAGGGTTTGAGCGATGCCAAAACCAGCACTGCGCTCCAGGAAGCTGAAACCGGAAGTGATGCCCCGGTGCTCGAGGTTGGTCTGCGTGTTATCGAACAGAAACCAGCCCAGCGAAATAACCGCCACGATGGTGACGATCTGAAATACCCACGCACGCACTCGTGGATCGCTGAGGCTGAGCCTCTGCTTAGGTGCGCCGATTGAATTTTGCATGAAGTGCCCCGCAAGGAATGGAACAGAACATCACCCGGTGGTTGGCCCACCGGGTGATAGAACCATCAGCGCACTGGTGGTGCGTATTGAATGCCGCCAGCGTTCCACAGAGCGTTCAGGCCGCGATCGATTTCCAGCGGAGTGCCCTTGCCGAGGTTACGCTCGAACACTTCACCGTAGTTGCCGACTTGCTTGACGATCTGTACGACCCAGTCTTTCGGCAGTTTCAGGTCCTTGCCATATTCCCCGTCAGCACCGAGCATACGCGCGACGTCAGGGTTCTTGGTGGCCTTGGCTTCAGCTTCGACGTTTTTCGAAGAGATACCGGCTTCTTCAGTGTTGAGCATGGCATAGCCAGTCCAGCGCACAACGGCCAGCCACTCGTCATCGCCGTTACGCACGACCGGACCCAGAGGCTCCTTGGAGATGGTCTCCGGCAGAACCACATAGTCCTTCGGCGAAGCCAGCTTGCTGCGCTGGGCGAACAGTTGGGACTTGTCGGAAGTCAGCACGTCGCAACGGCCGGATTCCAGCGACTTGGCGCTTTCATCGGAGGTGTCGAAGGTGATCGGGGTGTATTTCAGGCCGTTGCCGCGGAAGTAGTCGGAAACGTTCAGCTCGGTGGTGGTACCGGCCTGGATGCAGATGGTTGCACCGTCCAGTTCCTTGGCACTCTTGACGCCCAGCTTGTTGTTAACCAGGAAGCCGATGCCATCGTAATAAGTGATGAAGCCTGGAAACTTCAGGCCCATGCCGGCGTCACGGGAGCTGGTCATGGTGGTGTTGCGCGACAGGATGTCGATTTCGCCGGATTGCAGCGCGGTGAAGCGCTCCTTGGCGTTCAACTGGCTGAACTTGACCTTGGTCGCATCGCCGAATACCGCAGCGGCGACGGCACGGCAGAAGTCCGCGTCGATACCGACGATCTTGCCGGTCGAATCAGGCACCGAGAAACCTGGCAGACCATCACTCACACCGCATTGCACAAAACCTTTCTTCTTCACGGCATCCAGGGTTGCACCCGCCTGAGCGAACCCGCTGACACCCAGTACTGCTGCTGCAGTGACGATTGCCAGGGTGGATTTCAGTAACTTCATTCAAACCTCCAGTTTTGCTCTTGTTGTGTCGGAGCTCGGATCCTGTCGCACCCTTTTGAGGCATTGCCGACCCTTGTTGGCTTTTTTTAGGGTCAACCGACGTCTGGACCTTCGCTATGAGTCTAATAATGAGGATGTCCGTAAACAGTGGTCATGCCCATCCCTCACCAATCGGCCGAACGGGCTGTAGCCCTTCACGTTCGCGAAGCCCGTAGCGGCTATTGGCGAACATTCATCACCGGATTTCTGATATCCCATGCGCCGCGTCTAACTGATAGTGTTACCGCGTAGCGTAAGAATCATCACTCAGCTACACCCATAGCAAAGCCCGTACCAGACCGCTGCGCTTGGGCCATGTAGAACACGTCAAGACAAAAACTTTCAACTTTGCGACATCTAATTAACTGAGGCACCGGGAGCGCACTGTAATCACGCACTGATTGGGCGCGCCCGCACAGATTTGGAGCACAACCATGACCGACCCCTTGATTCTCGAGCCCAGCGGCACTGTCGACGCGTGCGTTATCTGGCTCCACGGCCTGGGCGCCGATCGTTATGATTTCCTGCCGGTGGCGGAAATGCTGCAGCAAAAACTGCTCACCACTCGTTTCGTTCTACCCCAGGCGCCAACCCAGCCAGTAACGATCAACGGCGGCTATGAGATGCCCAGTTGGTACGACATCCGCGCCTTGAGCCCGGCGCGGGCCATTGACGAACAACAACTCGAAGTCTCGGCGCAACGGATCATAGACCTGATCGAGACCCAGCGAGCCAGCGGAATAGACGCCTCGCGGATTTTCCTCGCCGGTTTTTCCCAAGGTGGCGCGGTGGTCTATCACACCGCCTTCGTGAAATGGCAGGGGCCACTGGGCGGCGTGATCGCGCTGTCTACTTATGCACCGACGTTCAGCGATGAACTGCAATTGTCGGCCAGTCAGCAACGCATTCCGGTCCTGGCCCTGCACGGCCAATACGACGAAGTGGTACTCAACCCCATGGGTCGGACCGCGAAAGAGTATTTGAAGCAGCATGGTGTCACCGTGACATGGCAGGAATACCCAATGGGCCACGAAGTGTTACCCGAGGAGATTCATGACATCGGCACCTGGCTGGCCGAACGGTTGCGCTAAAAGGCCAATCGCCACGCCGGTCCTTTGACGATCACACTACGCCGCGCCCGTTTCTTGCATTACACTGGCCGGCGTACATTCCTTAACCAATCGATGAGATGACCGTGCTCAAAGCACTCAAGAAGATGTTCGGTAAAAGCGAGGCCGAGCAACTCGCGCCTGGCTCCACTGCACCGACCCACGGCCCGAGCCGTACCGATGCGCAACAACCGCGCCGGACGGCCCCCGTCGCACAGGCGAAAAAAGAACCCGTCGCCCAGCCTGTTACGCCCCCCGAGCCCGAGACACCACGCAACGCCGCCCCCCGGCCGCGCCGCGAACGCGCACCGAAACCGCCGGTCGTCGCCTGGAAACTCGAGGACTTCGCCGTAGAACCCCAGGAAGGCAAGACGCGCTTCCACGACTTCAAGCTCGCCCCGGAACTGATGCATGCCATCCAGGACCTGGGTTTCCCATATTGCACGCCGATCCAGGCGCAGGTGCTGGGCTTCACCCTCGCCGGCAAAGACGCCATCGGTCGCGCCCAGACCGGCACCGGTAAGACCGCCGCGTTCCTGATTTCCATCATCACCCAGTTGCTCCAGACCCCGCCGCCCAAAGAACGTTACATGGGCGAACCACGGGCGCTGATCATCGCGCCGACCCGCGAGCTGGTGGTGCAGATCGCCAAGGACGCCGCCGACCTGACCAAGTACACCGGTCTGAACGTCATGACGTTCGTGGGCGGCATGGATTTCGACAAGCAGCTCAAGCACCTCGAAGCTCGCCATTGCGACATCCTGGTCGCCACGCCGGGCCGTCTGCTGGACTTCAACCAGCGCGGCGACGTGCACCTGGACATGGTCGAAGTGATGGTGCTGGACGAAGCCGACCGCATGCTCGACATGGGCTTCATCCCCCAAGTGCGCCAGATCATTCGCCAGACCCCACCCAAAAGCGAGCGCCAGACCCTGCTGTTCTCCGCCACCTTCACCGAGGACGTGATGAACCTGGCGAAGCAGTGGACCACCGACCCGGCCATCGTCGAGATCGAAGCCGAGAACGTCGCCAGCGAAAACGTCGAACAACATATCTACGCGGTCGCTGGTGCCGACAAGTACAAGCTGCTCTACAACCTGGTCAACGACAACGGTTGGGAGCGCGTGATGGTGTTCGCCAACCGCAAGGACGAAGTGCGACGCATCGAAGAACGCCTGGTGCGCGATGGCGTCAACGCGGCCCAGCTCTCGGGCGACGTGCCCCAGCACAAGCGCATCAAGACCCTCGAAGGTTTCCGCGAAGGCAAGATCCGCGTACTGGTTGCCACCGACGTGGCCGGTCGCGGCATCCACATCGACGGCATCAGCCACGTGATCAACTTCACCCTGCCAGAAGTCCCGGACGACTACGTGCACCGTATCGGCCGTACCGGGCGTGCCGGGGCCGCTGGGGTCTCGATCAGCTTCGCCGGTGAGGATGACTCCTACCAGTTGCCGTCGATCGAGGCGTTGCTGGGGCGCAAGATCAGTTGTGAAATGCCACCGACCCACCTGTTGCGGCCGGTCGAGCGCAAGCGCCCTTAATCGTCTCCCAGAGCAAAAGCGCAGCCAGGACAGGCTGCGCTTTTTTTTGCCCCAGGATATTGCTCGATTAAACTAAAAGTCCATAATAGACAAATTAGTTTGCAAGGCACCCGGAGCCCCTATGTCCAGCACGCCCTATGTGATGACCCAAGCCCAAGCCCGTGAACTGCTCGGACAAATCGACGTGCCGCACGTCCTGCGCCAGCTGTTTCGTGATCTCGCGGCCGGGCAAGCGGTGCAGCCGCCCCAGCAACTGGTGGTGTTTCCCCAAGGCACCGGGGACTTCATCAACTACCTGGGCGTACTGGCGCAAGACCAGGTCTATGGCGTCAAGACCTCGCCCTATATCGTGCGCGAGCAAGGCCCATTGGTGACCGCCTGGACCTTGCTGATGTCGATGCAGACCGGCCAACCACTGCTGCTGTGCGATGCCGCCGAACTGACCACCGCCCGTACCGCCGCTACCACCGCCGTCGCCGTCGATGCCCTCGCCCCGCAAACCGCCAAGTGCCTGGCGGTCATCGGCAGCGGTGCGGTGGCCCAGGCGCACGTGCACTACGTCAAGGACCTGCGGGACTGGCAAGGCATCCGCCTCTATTCGCCAGGCCTGAAGACCAAGTCAGTACAGGAACGTGCCTCGCTCACCGGCCTGGACCCGCGCCTGCAAATCGCCGACACCCTCGAAGTCGCGTTGCAGGACGCCGATGTGGTGATGCTCTGCACTTCGTCCGCCAAAGCCGTGTTCGACCCACAGACTTTAGGCAAACCGGCGCTGATCACGTCCATCAGCACCAATGCCCCACGCGCCCACGAAATACCGCCCCAGCGCCTCAACGACATGGACGTGTTCTGCGACTATCGTCAGACCACCCCGGACTCGGCCGGGGAAATGCTGATCGCCGGCGAACAGCACGGCTGGGAGGCATCGCGCATCGTCGGCGACTTGCCTGAATTACTCAGCGAACACGTGGCGCGTCCCGACTACCAACGCCACGTATTCTTCCGCTCCATCGGCCTGGGGCTGGAGGATGTTGCGCTGGCAAATGCGCTTTACCGTTTGCACCGCAATATCTGACACAACTCGATTTCCTGTGGGAGCGGGCTTGCTCGCGAAAGCGGTGTGCCAGACACATCAATGTTGAATGTGCTGCCGCCTTCGCGAGCAAGCCCGCTCCCACCAGGGTCTGGCGAACGCCCGGCAATGTGCTCTACAGGAGAGCTTCATGACCTCAGCAGACTTCATCATCATCGGCGGCGGCATTGCCGGTGCTTCCACCGGTTACTGGCTGGCGCCCCACGGCCGGGTGATTGTGCTCGAACGCGAATCCCATCCGGCCTATCACTCCACCGGACGTTCGGCAGCGCTGTACACTGCCGCCTACGGCACCCCGCAGGTGCGGGCGCTGACCCAGGCCAGCCGGGATTTTTTCGACGCCCCGCCGGCCGGTTTCTGCGAGCACCCGTTGCTGAGTCCACGGGGCGAAATGACCGTGGATTTCACCGGCGACCCGGCCGAGCTGAACAACCAGTACTTGAGCGCCAAGGCCACGGTGCCGCAGATGCAACTGCTCAGCGCCGAAGAAGCCTGTGTGCGGCTGCCGATCCTGCGGCGGGACAAGGTCCACGGGGCGATCTATGACCCGACGGCCTGCGACATCGACACCGACGCCCTGCACCAGGGCTACTTACGCGGTATTCGCCGCAATGGCGGTGAAGTGCACACCGACAGTGAAGTGCTGGGCCTGAGCCGCGACGACCAGGGACTTTGGCAGGTGAAGACAACCAGCCGAAGCTTCACCGCCCCCATCGTGATCAACGCCGCCGGCGCCTGGGCCGATCAGGTGGCCGACCTGGCTGGCGCCCGGAAGCTGGGGCTGCAACCCAAGCGGCGTGCGGCATTCATCTTCGCCGGCCCCGAAGGCGTGGATATCCATGACTGGCCGATGCTGGTGAGTCTGGACGAATCCTTCTACATGAAGCCCGACGCCGGCATGTTCCTCGGCTCGCCGGCCAACGCCGACCCGGTGGAGCCTCACGACGTTCAGCCGGAAGAGCTGGACATCGCCATGGGCATCTACCAGATCGAAGAAGCCACCACCCTGACCATCCGCCGCCCGACCCGCACCTGGGCCGGATTGCGCAGTTTCGTCCACGACGGTGATCTGCTTTGCGGTTTCGATCCACAGGTGCCCGGACTGTTCTGGGTCGCGGCCCAGGGCGGCTACGGCATCCAGACGTCACCGGCCATGGGCCAGGCCAGCGCGGCGCTGGTGCGTGGCGAACCGCTGCCCGAAGCCCTGGCCCGTTTCGGCCTGAGCAGCGCCATGCTCTCCCCCAAGCGTTTGGGGTGAGCCAACCGGCGTGACGCATCGCCACGATTGCGGCACACTTCCCGCGCCCCTGTTCCACGGGGCGCTGACGCTGCCTGGAGCCCTGTCATGACCGCTTCGCCATCCGATCCGGCGCTGGAAAACTTCCGCACTATCGCCGACGCCATCGCCACGTTGTTCTACCCTCACGCCGAAGTGGTACTGCATGACCTGCGCACGCAGAAAGTCGATTACATCGCCAACAACCTGTCCAAGCGCGAGATTGGCGACGATTCGTCCTTGGAAGACATGCTCAGCGAGGACGTCAACGAACGTAATATCGGGCCGTATGAAAAACTGAACTGGGACGGCCAGAAGATCCGCAGCCTCAGCAGCGTATTGCACGATGCCAGCGGTCATCCGCTGGCGGTGCTGTGCATCAACCTGAATATTTCGCTGTTCGAGAATGCCAAGGCCGCGTTGGATTTGTTCCTGTCGCCGGGCAAGTTGATTCCCCAGCCGGACTCACTGTTTCGCGATGACTGGCAGGAGCGGATCAACACCTTCCTGCACGCCTGGATGCGCGAGCGTCAGCTGAGCCTGAACCTGTTGACCCGCGATCACAAACGCGAGCTGGTGCTGGCGCTGCATGCCGAAGGCGCCTTCAAGGGCAAGAGCGCGTCCAACTATGTGGCCAATGTGCTGAACATGGGGCGGGCAACGGTGTACAAGCATTTGAAGGAGTTGAAGGGCTGAAATCTGCTTTGCCAGGTCTGACGCCTTCGCGAGCAAGCCCGCTCCCACAAGGGATCTTCGTCGGACATATAACTTGTGTTCAACGCAAATCCAGTGTGGGAGCGGGCTTGCTCGCGAAGGCGATGTTTCAGTCGCCGTAGATATCCGACTTGAAATACTTGGCCTGGATCTCCTGGTACTTCCCATTGGCCCGAATCCCATCGATGGCCTTGTTCAAGTCCGCCACCAGTTGGGTATTGCCCTTGCGCACCGCGATACCGGCGCCCTCACCGACGTATTTCGGGTCCTTGAGTTCGGGACCGACAAACGCGTAGCCCTTGCCACGGGGCATCGACAGGAAGTCTTCCAGCGGGATGGTGTCGGCGAAAATCGCGTCCAGCCGACCGGACGCCAGGTCCATGTAGATTTCTTCGTTGTTGCTATAGCGCTTGACGGTCACACCCTTGGGTTCGAGCACTTCAGTGGCGTAGCGGTCAGTGGTGGTGGCCCGTTGCACGCCCACGGTCTTGCCCTTGAGGCTGGCGTACTGGTCATCGACCACCGCCCCTTCCCTCATGACCAGGCGCGATGAGGTGAAGTAGTACTTATGAGTGAAATCCACCGACTTCTTGCGCTCTTCGGTGATGGTCATGGACGACAGCGCCAGGTCGATTTTCTTCACCTTGAGCGACGGAATCAGCCCGTCGAACTCACCCTCGATCCATTCGCACTTGACCTGCATCTGCGCGCACAGGGCATTGCCAATGTCGTAGTCGAACCCCTCGATTTTCCCTTCCGAGGTCTTGGACGCAAACGGCGGATAAGCCGCCTCGATGCCGATGCGCAAGGTTTTCTCCGCGGCGAACAGGCTGCTGGAGGCCAACAGGCTCAAGGCCAGGCCGGTGATGAGGGGGAGTTTGCTCATGATCAATCTCTCGCAGGTTGTTGTTGGTTTGGCAGAGAAAGGTGGACGCAGTTGCTTTGTACTTATAAATCCATACTGGACTTTAATGTACATATCGTCAATCGGTAGGCAGGGGGATGTGATGGGTGGCTGATGGCCTCATCGCGAGCAAGCTCGCTCCCACAGGGGATCCTTGATGCATAAAGATCCAGTGTGGGGCGAGCTTGCTCGCGATAGCGGGCTCATGGCTTGCGAAACAACAGGGGACTTACTGCTTCCAGCGATCCGCCGCCGCATGATCACTGTCCCGCCCTTCAACCCAGCGCGGGCCGTCGACGGTGTTTTCCTTTTTCCAGAACGGCGCACGGGTCTTGAGGTAGTCCATGACAAAGGCGCAGGCGTCGAAGGCCGCCTGGCGATGAGCACTGGCGGCCGCGACGAAGACTATCGGCTCCCCCGGCTCCAGGGCACCGATGCGGTGCAGCACTTCCAGCTTGAGCAACGGCCAGCGCTGCTCGGCCTCGGTGGCGATCTTGCCCAGGGCCTTTTCAGTCATGCCCGGATAGTGCTCCAGGATCATCCCGGACACGTCGAGGCCGTCATTGAAGTCGCGCACGTAGCCGACGAAGCTCACCACCGCCCCCACGCCGACATTGGCCGCGTGCATCGCGTTGACTTCCGCCCCCGGATCGAACGGCTCGGCCTGTACACGAATCGCCATGGCTCAGCCTCCGGTCACGGTAGGAAAGAACGCCACTTCGTCACCGTCCGCCAGGGGCTCGTCGAGCTGGCACAGGTCTTCGTTGCGTGCGCACATCAGGTTCTGCTCCTTCAGCACGTCGGCACCGTCACGCTGGGCAAGCAGCACGCGCACGTCGTCGACCGTGGCGAACTCGCCTTCCACCTTTACCGCATCCACACCAAGCGCTTCACGGTAACGGGCAAAGAACTTCACGGTAATCTTCATGACGCATCCGCCTGGAAATGGCCGCTCTTGCCACCGAGTTTTTCCAGCACTCGTACGCCTTCGATAGTCATGCCACGGTCGACGGCCTTGCACATGTCGTAGATGGTCAGCGCGGCGACGCTGGCGGCCGTGAGGGCCTCCATTTCCACGCCGGTCTGCCCCGACAGTTTGCAGCGGGCGACAATGCGCACCCGATCCTCGCCCTCGGCGTTGAGCTCGACCTTGACGCCGGTGAGCAGCAGCGGGTGGCAGAGCGGAATCAGGTCACTGGTTTTCTTGGCAGCCTGGATGCCGGCGATGCGCGCGACGGCGAACACATCGCCCTTGGGATGACCGCCGCTGACGATCATCTGCAACGTGGCGGGCAGCATGCGCACAAAAGCCTCGGCCGTGGCTTCACGGAACGTCACGGCCTTGTCGGTCACGTCGACCATATTGGCGCGACCTTGGGAATCGAGATGAGTCAGCACAGGGTTACTCCTGATCGGGAATGTCGATTGTAAACCTGTGGGTCAGAAACCGGCACGCCTGATTGTCGCACCGATGACGACCTGCAATTTTCAGACACTGCAAATCCTTTGTGGGAGCGGGCTTGCTCGCGAAAGCGGAGTGTCAGACAGCCTATTTATAACTGTTATACCGCCTTCGCGAGCAAGCCCGCTCCCACAGGGTTATTGGCCGGGCACAAAAAACCGGGCGATGGTGAGATCGCCCGGTTGGGTTGGGTTGGGGTTACAGGTGGGATTCGGCGTATTCGGCCAGGATCGAGCGCGGTACGCCCTGCAGGGTGATGTGGACTCCGTTGGGGAAGTCCTTGAAGCGTTCGGTCAGGTAGGTCAGCCCGGAGCTGGTCGCGGACAGGTAAGGGGTATCGATCTGCGCCAGGTTACCCAGGCACACCACTTTGGAACCGGCGCCGGCACGGGTGATGATGGTTTTCATCTGGTGCGGGGTCAGGTTCTGGCATTCGTCGATCAGAATCAGGCTCTGCTGGAAGCTGCGCCCGCGAATGTAGTTGAGGGATTTGAACTGCAACGGCACTTTGCTGAGGATGTAGTCGACGCTGCCATGGGTGCTTTCGTCATCCATGTGCAAGGCTTCGAGGTTGTCGGTGATCGCCCCCAGCCACGGCTCCATTTTCTCCGCCTCGGTGCCAGGCAGGAAACCGATCTCCTGGTCCAGGCCCTGCACGCTGCGAGTGGCGATGATGCGCCGGTAGCGCTTGCTGACCATGGTCTGCTCGATGGCGGCGGCCAGGGCCAGGATGGTCTTGCCGGAACCGGCGGCGCCGGACAGGTTGACCAGGTGGATATCCGGGTCGAGCAAGGCGAACAGGGCCAGGCTCTGGTAGATGTCACGAGGCTTGAGGCCCCAGGCCTCCTGGTGCAGCAGCGGTTCCTGGTGCAGGTCGAGGATCAGCAGTTTGTCGACCTGGATTTCCTTGATCCAGCCGACGAAGCCTTGTTCGTCGATGATGAACTCGTTGATGTGCACGGCCGGCAGGTTGTCGATCAGTTGTACCTGGTGCCAGGTGCGGCCATGGTCCTGGCGAGTCTCGACCTTGCTCACACGATCCCAGAAGGAGCCGGTCATGGTGTGGTAGCCGTTGGGCAACAGCGAAACGTCGTCAACCAGTTGGTCGGTGCTGTAGTCCTCCGCCGCGATCCCGCAGGCGCGGGCCTTGAGGCGCATGTTGATGTCTTTGGTCACCAACACCACGGCCTGGTCCTTGTTGCGCGCGTGCAGGTCGATCAACTGGTTGATGATGATGTTGTCGTTCAGGTGTTCAGGCAGCACCAGGTTGGGCTCGGTGCGCTTGCTCATCAGGATAGAAAGCAGGCCCTTGGGACCACTTTTGCCGCGCTGGATCGGCACGCCGAGCTCAACGTCTTCCGGGGAAGCATCCCCCAAGGTCTTGTCGATCAGGCGGATCGCCTGCCGGCATTCGGCCGCAACGCTGTGGTGCCCGCTCTTGAGCTTGTCCAGTTCCTCAAGCACGGTCATCGGGATGGCGACGTGGTGTTCTTCGAAGTTCAGGAGCGCGTTTGGATCGTGGATCAATACGTTGGTATCGAGTACATAGAGGATTGGCTGGTTGGAGGAAGGGCTACGTCCGTGGTCATCCATACTCGGTCACCTATGTGGGGGCCATTCGACGCAATACCGTGACAGTGCTGCGCCTCGAGGTAGCCACCGAATTCACCCGCGAGGATTCAGGTGAACTGCACACAATCTGGGTCTTGGAAGACGCCACCTGTGTTGCAGGTTTCGGCGGTCTGACTTCTTGATACTCCAAAAACCATGACAGGAAAAAGCACTTTGACGCTTTTTTGAAGTTTATTTTTCAGAGTGACGAATAACCCTTGGCGTACCGCCGTCGCACCGTTAAAGTCGGAAGTCCGGTTGTCATCAATGTGTCCCGGATTTTCCTCCTTCCCCAATGTTTCCGGGCCCTTCCCAGTTTCAGCGAAACGCTTCCTGACAGTCCGCCCAACCGATCCCGCTCTGCGCCGTCTGCGCCATGAGCCAGGGCATCGCCGTTTTCACCCCATCCTGCTTGGCGTTGAAATTGATCACCCCGTGGCGCCACAACAGCATCAGGGTCAGCACACGCTGGGCACTTTGCTCAGGCTTGAGCCGATTGCCGCTGTCCTGGGGATCGATGTCCCACAGCGCCACCTGCAGGCCCTGCTGCCGGAAAAATCCTTCGGCATCGCCACGACGCTGGCCTTGGGGCGGGCGGAACAGCGGCACGTAATTCTCGGGCAGCTTGCCCTTGACCAGCTCGACACTGCGCCGGACCGAGTCTTGCCAGTCCTGCCAATGGCTGTGGGAACGGTATTCCCAGCCCTGCACACCCACGCACTGTCCGGCATACAGCATCTGCAGACTGTTGACCGAACGCTCTTCCAGCCGCGCCTGGATGTCCTTGCCCAGCACGAAGAAGGTGCCGTTCATGTTCGCCTTGCGCAGGTATTCGGTCAGCCACGGAGTGTTGTCCGGCATGACGTTGGCGGCGCTGTCGAAGGTCAACAGGAACAGCCGGTCGTTCATGTCCTCGCCGTTGCGCTCGTATTCGCCAAAACGGGCGATTTCACTGCTGGTTTGCGGAAAAAGCGCGGCTTTGCGCAGCAGTTCATCACGATATTGCGTATGAAAGATCTGACTCGGTGCCGCCCATTTGATGTAGTAGGAGTCGTCATCGAGATGGAACCTGCGGGCCTCTTCACGCAGGGTCGCCATGTCCTCGACCAGATAACAGAAAGACGCATCCTGATCGCAACTGCGCTGGGCAAAGTTGTAGTTGCTCAACAACCGTTGCCACAGCCGGGCGCGAAGGGCGTCGATCGCGGCCATATTGACTGTGCGCAGCCCCAGGTACTGCTTCAACGCGATTTCGTCCATGGCATCGACGTCCAGCAAGCCCCGGGCGAACATCAGGATCTCGGCCCGCGAAGCCACGTCGAACAGCGTCGGGCTGGTGAGTTGTTCTGGCCAGGTCGTGCGGTCCAGGGTGGCGACGTCGTTGGGCGCCGCGAGGGCGCCGAAGCTCAACAGCCAGGCCGATAACACAAGGGCGATGCGCAAAAGGGATGTCTCCATAACGAAACCCGCGCGGCATCATAGCCGATCCTGATGAGCTCATTACGGGAAGGGAGCGCGTTGTGGAAAGACAAGCTTTTGTGAAGAGACATGCTTTTGTGGCGAGGGAGCTTGCTCCCGCTGGGTTGCGAAGCGACCCCAAGGAAGATGGCGACCGCTTCGCGCTCGAGCGGGAGCAAGCTCCCTCGCCACAAAAACCCATCAATGCTCGCCCACCCATCACCTATTGCCTCGATAGCTGGAGTCCACCCGGACAACCCCCTAGAATCGCCGAACCTTCAAGGAGACGATTGCATGCTGATGGTGATTTCCCCCGCCAAGACCCTCGATTACGAAACACCGCCGGCCACCGCGCGCTTTACCCAGCCGCAGTACCTGGATCACTCCCAGGAACTGATCGAACAGTTGCGCGAACTCTCGCCAGCACAAATCAGTGAGCTGATGCACGTCTCCGACAAGATCGGCGGCCTCAATGCCGCGCGATTCGGCAGCTGGACGCCGGCGTTCACCCCAGCCAACGCTAAGCAGGCGCTGCTGGCCTTCAAGGGTGACGTGTACACCGGCCTCGATGCGCAAAGCCTTGGCGAAGCCGACTTCGACTATGCCCAGCAACATTTGCGCATGCTCTCCGGCCTCTATGGCCTGCTGCGCCCACTGGACCTGATGCAACCCTATCGCCTGGAGATGGGCACGAAGCTGGCCAATGCCCGCGGCAAGGACCTGTATGCCTTCTGGGGCACGCGCATCAGCGAATGGCTGAACGAAGCCCTGGCCGACCAGGGCGACGACGTGCTGCTGAACCTGGCGTCCAATGAATACTTCTCCGCGGTCAAGCGCAGCGCACTGAAAGCGCGCGTCATCGATACCGAATTCCGCGACTTGAAAAACGGCCAGTACAAGATCATCAGCTTCTACGCCAAAAAAGCCCGAGGCCTGATGAGTCGTTTCGTCATTGAAGAACGCATCAACGACCCTGCGGCACTCAGCCAATTCGATGTTCAGGGTTATCGCTTCAATGCACAACAATCGAGCCAGGACAAACTAGTGTTCTTGCGCGATCACGCTCCCGAATAAGGCATAACCTTATATCGCCCCTGATCGGGGGCTTCGATCAAGCCCCGATCTATCATCTTAGTTCCCCGCCTGTTTCGCCAGTTTCGTGACGTCAATAAATCGCCCTACTCCCCCACTAACTTTTCTTTCACTCGACACTCGTCAGTTTTTTGCGTAGTGGCACCAAAAATTTTTATCCGTAGTGGCACAAAACTATCTACCCCTCCTAACTCCCCATTAACAAAGGATGAAACGGCAAGTGCCATCATATTGAGGGCAGTGCCATCTTGGATAATATTTCGAAAAATTTCGAAAATCGCGATGAGCGGATCGGAACTATGTGAAATTGCACGGCTCATACCACCCGTAACGATTCTCACGGAGCGTGTAAGAGATGACTTACATAGGCCGTCGATCGAAGTAACCAAGTTGTCATGGCAATTTAGCGAAACGGTCGCCTATTTGGATCCATCTTATAAAGGACAGGAGATAACGCACCATTACTATCCCCTACAAGGCCAAGGCTGCGCCCCTATAACGTGCTCACCCGAGCACACAAGCTTCTGATTTTGTGGGCTTTTGCCAGGGATCAGAGGTGAGAGATTTTTGCACGAGCGTTCTTGATTCACAGGGACTGGCTGCATAACAGGGCAGGTCATAACAACTAGGCCGCTTTGCGCACAACTTGAGTGCACTTATTTAGACACTCGGAACTTAAGTATGCCTGCACACGGCACTGTGGCGCCTGCATTCCACACTTCCGAGTGCTCGATGACCGCTGAACACTATTAACTCCGGCCATTTAATGGCGTGAAAACAGAGGTAAATGCGATGCGCATTAGCATATTTGGTTTGGGTTACGTCGGTGCAGTATGTGCCGGTTGCCTGTCTGCACGGGGCCATGATGTAGTTGGCGTGGATGTCGCCAAAGACAAAATCGACATGATCAACGCCGGTAAATCGCCGATCGTTGAACCTGGTCTTGGTGAGCTATTGGCGCAAGGCATTCAAACTGGCCGACTGCGCGGCACGACCAACTTCGCCGAGGCGATTCGCGATACTGACCTGTCGATGATCTGCGTCGGTACCCCGAGCAAAAAGAACGGCGACCTTGAACTGAACTACATCGAAGCGGTGTGCCGCGAGATTGGTTTTGTCCTGCGTGACAAGACCACCCGCCACACTATCGTAGTTCGCAGCACCGTATTGCCAGGCACCGTGGCAAACGTTGTGATCCCGATCCTGGAAGACTGCTCCGGCAAGAAAGCCGGCGTCGATTTCGGTGTCGCGGTCAACCCTGAGTTCCTGCGCGAAAGCACCGCGATCAAAGACTACGACCAGCCGCCGATGACCGTTATCGGTGAGTTCGACACCGCCTCCGGTGACGTCCTGCAGTCGCTGTATGAAGAACTCGATGCGCCGATCATCCGCAAGGACATCGCCGTCGCCGAGATGATCAAGTACACCTGCAACGTGTGGCACGCCACCAAGGTGACCTTCGCCAACGAGATCGGCAACATCGCCAAGGCCGTCGGCGTCGATGGTCGTGAAGTGATGGACGTGGTCTGCCAGGACAAGACCCTGAACCTGTCCCAGTACTACATGCGCCCAGGCTTCGCCTTCGGCGGCTCCTGCCTGCCCAAGGATGTTCGCGCCCTGACCTACCGCGCCGGTGCCCTGGACGTGGAAGCGCCGCTGCTCAACTCGCTGATGCGCAGCAACGAGTCCCAGGTGCAGAACGCCTTCGACATCGTTTCCAGCCACGACAAGCGCAAAGTCGCCCTGTTGGGCCTGAGCTTCAAGGCCGGCACCGACGACCTGCGTGAAAGCCCGCTGGTGGAATTGGCGGAAATGCTGATCGGCAAGGGTTTCGACCTGAAGATCTACGACAGCAACGTCGAATACGCCCGCGTCCACGGTGCGAACAAGGATTACATCGAGTCGAAGATTCCTCACGTCTCGTCCTTGCTCAACGCCGACTTCGACTCGGTGATCGACAGCTCCGACATCATCATCCTGGGTAACCGCGACGAGAAGTTCCGCGCGCTGACCGAAAACGTACCGGAAGGCAAGCAGGTCATCGACCTGGTCGGCTTCATGTCCAAGGCCACCAACCCGAGTGGCCGGACCGAAGGCATCTGCTGGTAAGTCTGTTTGCCGGCCGGGGCATGCCTCGGCCGGCCTTTCGCCTGCCTTAACCCATCGGGCCGCCCACAAGGCCCGCCCGAGATAGAGACGGATGCAGATTATGCACAGGCTAAAGAACGGCCTGCTTCAGGCCGCCGGTTGGCTGTTTTACTTGAGTTTATTGATGGGCATCGCCATGGCGCTGCCCACGTCCACGTTCGACTCCGAATCCAAGGATTTCATCTTCCTGATCGGCGCCGTGGGCATCTGGCGTTACTCCATGGGAGCAACGCATTTCGTGCGCGGCATGATCTTCCTGTACATCGTCTACCCACACCTGCGCCGCAAGGTCCGCAAGCTGGGCAAGGCGGCGGATCCGTCCCACGTGTACCTGATGGTCACCAGCTTCCGGATCGACGCGCTGACCACTGCTCAGGTGTATGGCTCGGTGATCCGCGAAGCCATCGACTGCGGGCTGCCCACCACCGTGGTCTGCTCCATCGTGGAAATGTCCGACGAATTGCTGGTCAAGAGTCTCTGGAGCCGTATGAACCCGCCTGAGCGGGTCAAGCTGGACTTCGTGCGTATCCCTGGCACCGGCAAGCGTGACGGCCTGGCCTACGGCTTCCGCGCTATCTCCCGCCACTTGCCGGACGACCGCGCCGTGGTCGCCGTGATCGATGGCGACACCGTGCTCGCCGAAGGCGTCGTGCGCAAGACCGTGCCGTGGTTCCAGCTGTTCGGCAACGTCGGCGGCCTGACCACCAACGAGTTCTGCGAAGTACGCGGCGGCTACATCATGAGCGAGTGGCACAAACTGCGCTTCGCCCAGCGGCACATCAACATGTGCTCCATGGCCTTGTCCAAGCGTGTGCTGACCATGACCGGGCGCATGTCGGTGTTCCGCGCCACCGTGGTCACCAACCCGGACTTCATCGCCGACGTGGAAAGCGACTCGCTGCAACACTGGCGCCTGGGCCGCTTCAAGTTCCTGACCGGTGACGACAAGTCGAGCTGGTTCAGCCTGATGCGCCTGGGCTACGACACGTTCTACGTGCCCGATGCGGCGATCAACACCGTCGAGCATCCGCCGGAGAAGAGCTTCATCAAGGCCAGCCGCAAGCTGATGTTTCGCTGGTACGGCAACAACCTGCGGCAGAACTCCCGGGCACTGGGTCTGGGCATGCGCCGTCTGGGCCTGTTCACCTCGGTGGTGCTGTTCGACCAGCGGGTATCGATGTGGACCTCGCTGCTGGGCCTGACCGTGGCACTGATCGCCAGCTTCAAGTACGGCACCGCGTTCATTCTGGTGTACCTGCTGTGGATCGGCATCACCCGGTTGCTGCTGACCCTGTTGCTGTCGTGCTCGGGACACAAGATCGGCCCTGCCTACCCGGCGATTCTCTATTACAACCAGATCGTCGGTGCCTTGGTGAAGATCTACGTGTTCTTCCGCCTCGACCAGCAGTCCTGGACCCGCCAGCCCACCTCACTGACCCGTGATCTCGCCAGCTTTCAACGTTGGTTCAACACTTGGTCGTCTCGGACCATGACCTTCTCCGCCGGCAGCATTTTTGTCGCCGTGCTGCTGACGATGGTCTGACCGGACTTGAATGAATTAACTAGGAAATCGCCCCTATGAACACCGCCGTGAATGTCAACGTAGTGCATGAATCCGAAGCCCAGCGCCAACATGCCCGGGTCAAAATCCCGGCCAAGCTGCGCTTCTTCGGCCCCGACCGTACGCCCATGGAAGTCAAGGTCCTGGACCTGTCCGCCGGTGGGCTGTGCTTCAACGCCGGCCAACTGCCGCTCAAGGTTGGCGAGACCTACAAGGCTCGCCTGCAGTTTGTGATCGACAACCTTGGCCTGGCCATGGACGTGGAATTGCAGATCCGTTCCTACGACCGCCAGACCGGCCGCACCGGTTGCCAGTTCCAGAACCTGGAGCCACGGGACATCTCGACACTGCGTCACATCATCACCTCGCACCTGGCCGGCGACATCGTCGGTGTCGGTGACGTGCTGGCGACCCTGCAGCGCGACAACTTCACCAAGGCCCGCAAGCAGAAAGACGAAAACGGTGGCATGAGTGCCATGGGTCGCCTGCGCGCCGTGACCTTCAGCCTGGGGGTCTTCGTCGTTGGCCTGGCGGCGTTCGGCTTCATCTTCAAGTCGGTGTACGGCATGTACTTCGTCAGCCACGCCCAGGCCGGCCTGGTGAACGTACCGGGCATGGCCATCACCATGCCGCGCGACGGCACCGTGCAGAGCCTGGTCAAGGCCGACGGCGTGGCCGCCAAGGGCGCCCCGCTGGCGACCTTCAGCACCAGCATGCTCGACGTGCTCAAGGGTCACCTGGACGACAACCAGTTGCAGCCGGCCAAGGTCGAGGAGCTGTTTGGCAAGCAAATGACTGGCACCCTGACCTCCCCGTGCGACTGCATCGTGGCCCAGCAACTGGTCGCCAACGGCCAGTACGCCAGCAAGGGCGACGTGATCTTCCAACTGGTCCCACGGGGCACCGAAGCCAACGTCGAAGCGCGCTTCTCCTATCGCCAGTTCGGCGACGTGCGCCCAGGTACCCCGGTCAGCTTCCAGGTCGCCGGCGAAGACACCACCCGTACCGGCAAGATCGTCAGCAGCACCAGCCTGAAAAGTGCCGACCTGTCCTCCGATATCCGTGTGCTGATCCAACCTGACGAACCCCTGGACAGCGCGCTGGCCGGCCGTCCGGTAGAAGTCACCAGCGACCGTGGTCCGAACCTGAACTGGCTGATCGACAAAGCCATGGCCGTCGGTATTTAAGTCGAGGATATGCCCGTGACCATTATAAAAATCCTGAACAGCCCACAGACCCTGTGGGAGCGAGCTTGCTCGCGAAAGGATCCACGCGGTCAGGATGGTATGCCGCAAGCTCGTTCACCCATGGGAACACTGTGTGCCCTGGCCTTGGCCGTCAGCCTGGCCGGTTGCGCCGGCCTGCCCGACCAGCGCCTGGCCAATGAAGCGCTCAAGCGCGGCGATACGGCGCTGGCGCAGCAGAACTATCAGCAACTGGCCGACCTGGGTTACAGCGAGGCCCAGGTGGGCCTGGCCGACATCCAGGTGGACAGCCGCGACCCCGAGCAGATGAAAAAAGCCGAGGCGACTTACCGCGCCGCGGCCGATATCTCGCCACGGGCCCAGGCTCGCCTGGGTCGCCTGCTGGTGGCCAAGCCCGGTTCCACCGAAGCGGAAAAACACGAAGCCGAAGGCCTGTTGAAGAAAGCCTTCGCCAACGGAGAAGGTAACACCCTGATTCCGCTGGCGATGCTGTACCTGCAATATCCCCACAGCTTCCCGAACGTCAACGCCCAACAGCAGATCAGCCAATGGCGCAGCGCCGGCTACCCGGAAGCGGGCCTGGCGCAGATTCTGCTCTACCGTACCCAGGGCACCTACGACCAGCATCTGGATGAAGTCGAGAAGGTCTGCAAGGCCGCGCTGGCGACCACGGACATCTGCTACGTCGAACTGGCCACGGTCTATCAGAAACGCGGCCAGCCGGAACAGCAGGCCGCATTGCTCAAGCAGATGCAGGACGGTCACGCCCGTGGCGTCGTATCCGCCCAGCGCGTGGACAGCGTCGCCCGTGTCCTGGCCGATGCGAGCCTGGGCAAGACCGACGAAAAGACCGCCCAGTCGTTGCTCGAAGGCATCGCCCCAGGCTACCCCGCAGCCTGGGTCAGCCTGGCGCAACTGCTCTACGACTTCCCGGAACTGGGGGACGTCGACAAGATGATGCAGTACCTGGAAAACGGCCGCGCCGCCGACCAGCCTCGCGCCGAGCTGTTGTTGGGCAAGCTGTACTACGAAGGCAAGTGGGTCCCGGCCGATGCCAAGGCCGCCGAGGCGCATTTCCAGAAAGCCGTTGGCCGCGAAGTGGCTGCCGATTACTACCTCGGCCAGATCTATCGCCGCGGTTACCTGGGCCAGGTGTACTCGCAAAAAGCCCTGGACCACCTGCTCAAGGCCGCCCGCAACGGCCAGAACAGCGCCGACTTCGCCATTGCCCAGCTGTTCTCCCAGGGCAAGGGCACCAAGCCCAACCCGGTCAACGCTTATGTGTTCAGCCAGTTGGCCAAGGTGCAGAACACCCCGCAAGCCACCGAGCTTGCCCAAACCCTCGAAGCACAATTACCGCCGGAACAACTTGCACAAGCGCAACGCCTGCTACAACAAGAGCAGGCCATTCGCGGCGCAATGAGCCCCGATACGCTGGAACTGCAAGCCCTAAAAGAAGATGACGGCGAGGAACCTCTATGAAGCTTTTGAAGCTCAATCCTTTTGTGCAGGCTGGTATTGGCCTGTCGTTTGCCCTGCTGTGGTCCTGCCCGACCCTGGCGGCACTGACCGATAGCAAGAATTTCGGCCTGGAAGTGAAGATTACCGGCCAGTCCGAAGACGACCGTGACCTCGGCACCCAGAGCGGTGGCGACGTCAACGGTGTCGGCCTGGACCTGCGTCCCTGGGTCTACGGTGAAAGCGAAAGCGGTGCCTGGAGCGCCTACGCCATGGCCCAGGCCGTGACGTCCTCCGACATCATCGAGACCGACACCCTGCAGCAGTCCGATGGCAGCACCCAGCAAACCGACAGCGGCGATCGCGAAGCCAAGAAAAGCTACCTGGCCATGCGCGAGTTCTGGATCGGCTACCGCGGCCTGACCCCCTACCCGGGCGAGCAGTTGAAGTTCGGCCGCCAACGCCTGCGCAATGACGACGGCCAATGGCGCGACACCAACATCGAAGCCCTGAACTGGACCTTCGACACCACCTTGCTGCGGGCCAACCTCGGCATTGCCGAGCGATTCAGCGAATACCGCACCGACCTCAAGGAATTGTCCCCCAAGGACAAGGATCGTATGCACGTCTATGGCGACGTGGGTTACCAGTGGATGCCAGGCCAGTGGGCCGGTATCCGGGCCCACCACTCCCATGACAACGGCAGCCTCGACTACCCGACCCCGGGCGAGCCCACCGACACCCTGGACAAGACCCAGAACGGCGACTTGACCTGGCTCGGCCTGGAAGCCAACAGCGACGCCTACAACTGGCGCAACACCAACACCGTCAACTACTGGGCCAGCATCACCGGCATGAGCGGCGAGCGCGACACTGTCAACCCGCTCAACGCCGACGGCACGCGCCCGACAGAAGCCAAGCACAGCGACGATGTGGACGGCTGGGCCACTGACCTGGGTATCCGCTTGCGTCTCGACCCGCAATGGCAAGTGGGTGCGGCCTATGCCCGCGCCAGCGATGAGTACCAACAGAACGGCCTGCAAAGCAACCGCTCGAACTTCACCGGCACCCGCTCGCGGGTCCACCGTTTCGGCGAAGCGTTCCGGGGCGAAATGGCCAACACCCAGAGTGCCAGCCTGTTCGGTTCCTGGCAGCTGCGTGACGAATACGACGCCAGCCTGGTGTACCACAAATTCTGGCGCGTGGACGGCAACAAGCCGGTGGGCAGCAACGGCATCAACGCCGTGGAAAACAACACCGATGACGTGACCGGCGCCATCCTGTCCACCTCGACCCTGCCGCTGCGTGACGGCGACAAGGACCTGGGCCAGGAAGTCGACCTGGTCGTCACCAAGTACTTCAAGCAAGGCCTGCTGCCGGCCGCGCTGAGTCAGTCCATTGATGAGCCGTCGGCGCTGGTGCGCTTTCGTGGCGGCGTGTTCAAGCCAGGCGACGCCTACGGCAAAGAGGTCGATTCGTACATGCATCGCGCCTTTGTCGACGTGATCTGGCGCTTCTGATGCGAATGGCCATGGGAGTGCCCGATATGAACCGCTACCTCAGGAACAGCCAGGCGATGAAAGGTTCGATCAGCCTGTTGGTCGCAGCGACGCTGCTGGCCGGCTCGCCGGCGTTCGCCAACGTTGAACCGGTGGTCAAGCCGGGCAACGTGGTCAAGGAACTGCAACAAGCCAAGACCTACACCGTCAGCAGCGCGCCGACCGCACCGCTGGAGCTGGCCAAGCCGACCTTGCCCGACCTCACAGGCTATACGGCCGAAGCGGTCGCGGCCAAGATCGTGCGCGGCAAGCCCGGCAAAGTCAGCGTGCGCCGGATGATGCAGGAAAACGCCTTGAAGGACTTCATCGGCGGCGACAACAAGATGGCCGAGTGGGTGGTGCGTCAGCGCGGCATCCCTCAGGCCGTCTTCCTTGACGACGGCTACATGAACCTCAAGGACCTGGCCAAGAAGGTTCCCAAGTACATCATCGAAACTTCGCCAGGTGTGTACCTGGCGAAGATTCCGATCGTGGTCGGCCAGAAAGGCATCCTGGAAATCGACAAACAGACGCAGGAACTGCGCCTGTCCCAGGAGGGTGGCTCGTTCCTGGTCAACGATGGCCGGATGTTCATCCGCGACACCAAGGTCACCGGCTGGCGCGAAAAGGACAACGGCCCCGCCACGTTCCGCTCGCCCAAGGAATTCCGTCCGTTCCTGCTGGCCTGGGGTGGTACCGAGACCTACATCGTCAACACCAAGATGGCGAGTTTCGGCTACGCGAACAGTAAGTCGTACGGGGTGAGTATTTCCCAGTACACGCCGAACATGGCCAAGGTTCTCAAGCGTCCGGAACCGACCGGCTGGATTATCGGTTCCGAGTTCTCGGACATGTGGTACGGCTTCTACTGCTACGAAACCAACGATTTCGTGGTCAAGGGCAATACCTACAAAGACAACATCGTCTATGGCATCGACCCCCATGACCGTTCCCATCGGCTGATCATTGCCGACAACACCGTCTACGGGACCAAGAAGAAACACGGGATCATCATTTCCCGTGAGGTCAACGACAGCTTCATTTTCAACAACCGCAGCTACGACAACAAACTCTCGGGCCTGGTGATCGACCGTAATAGCGTGAACAACCTGATCGCCTACAACGAGATCTACAAGAACCACACCGACGGCATCACGCTTTACGAGAGTGGTGACAACCTGCTGTGGGGCAACAAAGTGATCAGCAACCGCCGCCACGGCATCCGGATTCGTAACAGCGTGAACATCCGCCTTTACGAAAACGTGTCCATGGCCAACGGCCTGACCGGTCTCTACGGTCACATCAAGGACCTGTCCGACACCGACCGGGACATCAAGCTCGACCCGTTCGACGCCCAGGTCTCGCTGATCGTGGTCGGTGGCGAACTGGCCGCCAACGGCAGTGGCCCGCTGTCCATCGACTCGCCCTTGAGCGTTGAGCTGTACCGCGTGTCCATGCTTGCGCCGACCAAATCCAGCGGCATCAGCTTCACGGGGATCCTTGGCGAACGCCAGGATGAAATTCTCGACCTGCTGGTGCGCCAGCAGAAAGCCGTGCTGATCGACCCTGTCGAACGCCAGACCGAAATGCGGGACTGAGGATGACCTTTATGAACCCACAAATGATCAAACTCCTGGGCCTGTCCGCCCTGACTGCCGGCATTCTCGCCGCTGCAAGCGGCGCGCGCGCCGATGAAATCAAGGCACCGAGCTTCACCGCCGAACCGTGCTGCAACCTGTGCCCCGCGGCCCATGACGCGAAGAACTACACCACGCGCTACCAGCAGAACTTCACCACACTGGTGCAGGCCCAGGGCGACTGGCTGTTCCGGACCCAGGAAGACCTGCGCACCGAGTTCAACACCACCCCCGCCGGCTACAAGCGCATGCAGCAGTTGCACGATGCGTTCAAGGCAAAAGGCGTCGAGTTGGTGATCGTCTACCAGCCGACCCGGGGCCTGGTGAACCGCAACAAGCTCAATCCGCAGGAAAAGGCTAGCTTCGACTATGAGAAGGCCCTGACCAACTACAAGACCATGCTCGGCCGTTTCGCCCAGATGGGTTATGTGGTGCCGGACCTGTCGCCGCTGACCAACGAGAACCTGCCCGAGACCCTGCCGGCCCACGATTTCTACTTCCGTGGCGACCAGCACTGGACACCGTATGGCGCCCAGCGCACGGCCAAGATCGTCGCCGAGAAGGTCAAGCAGATCCCAGCCTTCGCCGACATCCCCAAGCGTGAGTTCGAGACCAAGAAGTCCGGCCGCATGGGCAAGACCGGTACCCTGCACAACATGGCCGGGCAGCTGTGCGGCACCAGCTATGCGATCCAGTACATGGACCAGTTCACCACCGAACCCAAGGGCGAGGCTGGTGACGGCGACCTGTTCAGCGATTCCGGCAACCCGCAGATCACCCTCGTGGGCACCAGTCACAGCGGCAAGAACTACAACTTTGCCGGTTTCCTGGAAGAAGCCATCGGCGCCGACATCCTCAACGTCGCCTTCCCTGGCGGCGGTCTGGAAGGCGCGATGATCCAGTACTTGGGCAGCGAAGAGTTCCAGAAGAGCCCGCCGAAAATCCTCATCTGGGAATTCTCACCGCTGTATCGCCTGGACCAGGAAACCATCTACCGCCAGATGATGGCGCTGCTGGACAACAACGGTTGCGAAGGCAAGCCGGCACTCATGAGCAGCAAGACCGCGCTCAAGCCAGGCAAGAACGAACTGATGGTCAATAGCAAGAACATGGATCTGCGTAACAGCAGCCACCAGGTCGACATCCGCTTCGCCGACACCTCGGTGAAAACCTTGCAAGCCACCCTCTGGTACATGAATGGGCGCCACGAGGATATCAAGATCGAAAAACCGGATACCTCCGACACCGACGGACGTTTCGCCTTCCAATTGCGCACCGACGAGGACTGGGCTTCGCAGAACCTGCTAGCCGTTGAAGTCCAGGGCCCTGAAGCCGGTAAAGAACCACTGCAAATCGAAGCGAAAATCTGCAAACGCAACGCATCTCCGCAAGCCGGGCAACAAACGGCTCAAATCGGACAATGAGGTCTCGTCTCATGACCAGTACCACGCGCACCCGAACGTTGAAAACGCTGCTGGCGCCCTCCCTGCTGACCCTGGCGCTGTTCGCCGGGGCCACGCAGGCCGCGGCCCCGCTGCGCCCGCCACAGGGTTACTTCGCACCGATCGAAAAGGTCAAGGCCGGCGACGCTGCCAAAGGTTGCGACGCCACGCCGACGCCCTACACCGGTTCCCTGCAATTTCGCAGCAAATACGAGGGCTCCGACAAGGCCCGCTCGACGTTGAACGTGCAATCGGAAAAAGCCTTCCGCGACAGCACCGCCGACATCACCAAGATCGAGCGTGGCGTCAGCAAGCAAGTCATGCAGTTCATGCGTGACGGCCGTCCCGAGCAGCTGGAATGCACGCTGAACTGGCTGACCGCCTGGGCCCAGGCCGATGCGCTGATGTCCAAGGACTTCAACCACACCGGCAAGTCCATGCGCAAATGGGCGCTGGGCAGCATGGCTTCGGCCTATGTGCGCCTGAAATTCTCCGAGTCGCGCCCACTGGCCAACCACCAGGAGCAGGCGCAACTGATCGAAGGCTGGTTCAGCCGGATGGCCGATCAGGTGGTCAGCGACTGGGACAACCTGCCGCTGGACAAGACCAACAACCATTCCTACTGGGCCGCCTGGTCGGTGATGGCCACCTCCGTGGCAACCAACCGCCGTGACCTGTTCGACTGGGCTGTCAAGGAATACAAGGTCGGCGTCAACCAGGTCGATGCCGACGGTTTCCTGCCCAACGAACTCAAGCGCAAGCAACGGGCCCTGTCCTACCACAACTATGCCCTGCCGCCGTTGGCGATGATCGCCAGCTTCGCCCAGGTCAACGGTGTGGACCTGCGTCAGGAAAACAACGGCGCCCTCAAGCGACTGGGTGACCGAGTGCTGGCCGGGGTGAAAGACCCGGACATCTTCGAAGAGAAGAACGGCGAAGAGCAGGACATGAAAGACCTGAAGGTCGATTCGAAATTCGCCTGGCTCGAACCGTTCTGCAGCCTCTACACCTGCACCGAGGATGTGCTGGAGCGCAAGCATGAAATGCAACCGTTCAAGACCTTCCGCCTCGGCGGGGACTTGACCAAGGTGTACGACCCTTCGCGGGATAAAGGTGAGAAAGGAAGCTGACACCCTACTCTCTGCCTGGCAGGGAAACCCTGTGGGAGCGAGCTTGCTCGCGATAGCGGTCTGACATTCGCCATGGATGTCGACTGAAACACCGTCATCGCGAGCAAGCTCGCTCCCACAGGGAATGTGGTCTGTTTCGAATGCAATAGCCTCCCGGTTTTCATGGGGGGGTTTGGGGGGGCTCTGGCCCTTGACTGTTGATTCAACATGGAGAGATCGGGATGGTATTTTCATCCAACGTGTTCCTGTTCCTGTTCCTGCCGATCTTTCTCGGCTTGTACTACTTGAGCGGGCAACGCTATCGCAACCTGCTGCTGCTGATCGCCAGCTACGTGTTCTATGCCTGGTGGCGGGTGGACTTCCTCGCGCTGTTCGCCGGCGTGACCCTGTGGAACTACTGGATCGGCCTGAAAGTCGGTGCCGCCGGTGTGCGCACCAAACCGGCCCAGCGCTGGCTGTTGCTCGGCGTGGGCGTGGACTTGGCCATCCTGGGCTATTTCAAGTACGCCAACTTCGGCGTGGACAGCCTCAACGCCATCATCACCGGCTTCGGTCTCAACCCGTTCATCCTGACCCACGTGCTGTTGCCGATCGGGATCTCGTTCTACATCTTCGAGTCCATCAGCTACATCATCGACGTCTATCGCGGTGACACGCCGGCGACCCGCAACCTGATCGACTTCGCAGCGTTCGTGGCGATTTTCCCGCACCTGATCGCCGGCCCCGTGTTGCGTTTCCGCGACCTGGCCGACCAGTTCAACAACCGCACCCACACGCTGGACAAGTTCTCCGAAGGCTGCACCCGCTTCATGCAGGGCTTCATCAAGAAAGTGTTCATCGCCGACACCCTGGCGGTGGTGGCCGACCATTGCTTCGCCTTGCAGAACCCGACCACGGGCGATGCCTGGCTCGGCGCACTGGCCTACACCGCGCAGCTGTACTTCGACTTCTCCGGCTACAGCGACATGGCCATCGGCCTGGGCCTGATGATGGGTTTCCGTTTCATGGAAAACTTCAAGCAGCCCTACATCAGCCAGTCGATCACCGAGTTCTGGCGCCGCTGGCACATCAGCCTGTCGACCTGGCTGCGTGACTACCTCTACATCACCCTGGGCGGTAATCGCAAAGGCACGCTGATGACCTATCGCAACCTGTTCCTGACCATGCTGCTCGGTGGTCTGTGGCACGGTGCGAACATCACCTACGTGATCTGGGGTGCCTGGCACGGCATGTGGCTGGCCATCGAGAAAGCGGTGGGCATCAACACCACGCCACGCAGCATCAACCCGATCCGCTGGGCGCTGACCTTCCTGCTGGTGGTAATGGGCTGGGTGATCTTCCGGGCCGAGAACCTGCACGTGGCCGGTCGCATGTACGGCGCCATGTTCAGCTTCGGCGACTGGTCGCTGTCGGAACTGACCCGCGCCAACCTCACCGGCCTGCAGATCGCCACACTGGTGGTGGCCTACGTCACCCTCGCCTTCTTCGGCCTGCGGGACTTCTACACCAACCGTCCGCCGGTCAAGGCCAAGCCTGAGGTCACCACCGAGGCCGACGGCCCGGCCACTGCGCAACCGGGGATGATCAAGGCGGTACCGGGCGACAACCCGGCGTCGATCCACGAACCCGGCTACACCGTGGGTGTCGAAGCCCAGGTGCAACCGGCCTATTGGACCGTGGACTGGTCACGCTACGTGATGCGCACCCTGGTGTTGCTGCTGTTCATCGCTTCGATTCTCAAACTTTCGGCGCAAAGCTTCTCGCCGTTCCTTTACTTCCAGTTCTGAGGGATCTGAACATGACCCGCTCATTACGCATCTTTTACATCGCACTGTTCATGTCGATCCTGACAGCGCTGGGCCTGTGGTCGATGCGCAGCTTCTTCGGCTTCAGCACCAACCCCGACGCGACCGTGCTCAACGGGCGCTGGGCCAAGGCCGTGGAAACGCACTACGACGACGAGTTCCCGATCAAGCGCCTGGGCACCAACATCTGGGCCGCGCTGGACTACAAGCTGTTCAACGAAGGCCGCAAAGGCGTGGTCCTGGGCCGCGACCAGTGGCTGTACAGCGACGAAGAGTTCAACCCGATCGTCAACGAAGAGCTGAACCTGCAAGGCAACTACGCGCTGGTCGAAGGCGTGCGCCAGAAGCTCAAGGAACAAGGCATCACCCTGGTCATGGCGATCGTGCCGGCCAAGGCGCGGCTGTATCCGGAGCACCTGGGTGAAGTGAAGCCGTCCAGCATTCACACCAACCTCTACCAGGACTTCCACGCTCGCGTCGCGGCCGACAAGATCCTCGCCCCTGACCTGCTTGGCCCGCTGCAACAGGCCAAGCAGAACGGCCAGCAAGTGTTCCTGCGCACCGACACCCACTGGACCCCGGAAGGCGCCCAGGTCGCTGCCGAGAACCTGGCCAAGGCCATTGCCGAACGCGCGCCGCTCAACGGCGAGCCGCAGCGCTTCGTCACCGAGCCTGCAGAAAAAATCACCCACAAGGGCGACCTGCGCCAGTTCCTGCCGTTGGACCCGCTGTTCGAAAACCTGATGCCAGCCCAGGAGCCGCTGGTCAAGCGCAACACCCGCGAAGCCGACGACCAGCCGGCCGGCGACGACGCGCTGTTCGCCGATGCCCAGGTGCCCGTGGCCCTGATCGGCACCAGCTACAGCGCCAACCCTAACTGGAACTTCGTCGGTGCACTCAAGCAAGCCCTGCACAGCGACGTCGTGAACTACGCCGAAGACGGCCACGGCCCGATTCTGCCAATGCTCAGCTACCTCAAGAGCGATGCCTTCAAGAACAGCCCGCCACAGGTGCTGATCTGGGAGTTCCCTGAACGTTATCTGCCTGTAAACAACGAAATCGGCGACGCCGACCCACAGTGGGTCGCAGAGCTCAAGCAAGCCGGCGCTCGCCAACAGAACGTAGCCGCCAACACCCCATCCGAGACGCCCGAACGGGCGCAAAACTGAAAGAGAGGTCCACCATGACTTTCAACACTACTCCTCGCCGTCTCGCAGCTCGCTCCTTCAAGGCTGTTGCCCTCGTCGCCAGCATGAGCGCCCTCTCACTGTCCGCCTTTGCCGGTGACTCGGCCCTGTACGGCCCGGTCGCGCCAAAAGGCTCGAGCTTCGTGCGGGTCTATAACGCCGCCAACGCCGAAGTCAGCGCCACCGTCGGCAGCACCAACATCAGCGACGTAGCCCCCCTCGCCAGCAGCGACTTCAGCTTCATGCCCGGTGGCGACTACAGCGCCAAGGTTGGCAGCCAGACCGTGCCGGTGAAACTGGCCTCCGATCACTATTACACCCTGGTCAACAACGCCACTGGCCAGCCGCAACTGATCGAAGAACCGCCATTCAAGAACAAGCAGAAGTCCCTGGTCCGCGTACAGAACCTCAGCGACAAGGCACTGACCCTCAAGACCGCCGACGGCAAGACCGAAGTGGTGCCGAACGTGGCCGCCAAGGGCCGTGGCGAACGTGAGATCAACCCGGTGAAAGTGTCCCTGGCCCTGTTCGAAGGCGACAAGAAAGTCGGCGACCTCAAGCCCGTGGCCCTGGAGCGCGGCGAAGCGGCCGTGCTGTACGTCACTGGTTCGGGCAGCAGCCTGTCGCCAGTGTGGGTGAAACGCCCTGTGTCGACCCGCTGATGAATTCACCTGATTGACGTTGTACCCCTGTGGGAGCGGGCTTGCTCGCGAATACGGTCTCACATTCAACATTGATGTTGGCTGAACCACCACTTTCGCGAGCAAGCCCGCTCCCACCCTGAATCGGGGTGTCATTCGGGTACGGAACAACAACAAGAGAGTGAAACGACAGAACGCAGTAGCTCTAACAACCATTTCGCTTCAAGGAGTAACAAACATGATTCCGGTGATCTTGTCAGGTGGTAGTGGCTCACGTCTTTGGCCGCTTTCGCGCAAGCAATTCCCTAAACAGTTCCTGGCCCTGACCGGCGAACACACCCTGTTCCAGCAGACCCTCGAGCGCCTGGTGTTCGAAGGCATGGACACGCCGATCGTGGTCTGCAACAAAGACCACCGTTTCATCGTCAACGAACAGTTGGCCAACCGCAAACTCGAAGCCCAGCGCATCCTGATGGAACCGTTCGGGCGCAACACCGCACCGGCCGTGGCGCTGACGGCAATGATGCTGGTCAACGAAGGCCGCGACGAGTTGATGCTGGTGCTGCCGGCCGACCACGTGCTGGAAGACCAGAAAGCCCTGCAACGCGCCCTGGCCCTGGCCACCGTGGCCGCCGAACGTGGCGAGATGGTGCTGTTCGGCGTACCGGCCACCAAACCGGAAACCGGCTATGGCTACATCAAGTCGACCAACGATGCGCTGCTGCCCGAAGGCGTGAGCCGCGTCTCGCACTTCGTCGAAAAACCCGACGTCAAGCGTGCCACCGAGTTCGTCGAGGCCGGCGGTTACTTCTGGAACAGCGGCATGTTCCTGTTCCGCGCCAGCCGCTTCCTCGAAGAGCTGAAAAAGCACGATCCGGACATCTACGACACCTGCCTGCTGACCCTGGAGCGCAGTGAGCAGACGGCCGACACCATTACCCTCGACGAAGCCACCTTCGCCTGCTGCCCGGACAACTCCATCGACTACGCGGTGATGGAAAAGACCCAGCGCGCCTGTGTGGTCCCACTGTCGGCCGGTTGGAGCGATGTCGGCTGCTGGTCGTCGCTGTGGGAAGTCAATGCCAAGGACGCCAACGGCAACGTCACCAAGGGCGACGTGGTCGTCCAGGACAGCCGCAACTGCATGATCCACGGCAACGGCAAGCTGGTGTCGGTGATCGGCCTGGACAACATCGTGGTGGTCGAAACCAAGGACGCCATGATGATCGCCCACAAGGACAAGGTCCAAGGCGTCAAGCAGATGGTCAACACCCTCAACGCACAGGGCCGCACCGAAACCCAAAACCACTGCGAGGTCTATCGTCCGTGGGGTTCCTATGACTCGGTGGACATGGGCGGTCGTTTCCAGGTCAAGCACATCTCGGTCAAGCCGGGCGCGTGCCTGTCGCTGCAGATGCACCACCATCGCGCTGAACACTGGATCGTGGTCAGCGGCACCGCCGAAGTGACCTGCGACGAGAACGTGTTCCTGCTCTGCGAAAACCAGTCGACCTACATCCCGATCGCGTCGGTCCACCGTCTGCGCAACCCGGGCAAGATCCCGCTGGAAATCATCGAAGTGCAGTCCGGCAGCTACCTGGGCGAAGATGACATCGAGCGTTTCGAAGACATCTACGGTCGCTCCACCCCGATCGAACGCGGCGTCTCGGTGAAAACCATCGCCCAGTAATGATCGGCAACGTTCAGTAAAGATCAGCGGTACAAGAAGCCCCCGTCCAGCCCACTGCGCCCCCTATCCGCAGTGGGTTGGGTGGGGGCTTTTTTTTGGCCAGTGATGGCCTGGCATCATTGCTTCAACATTGCCCGCGCCCTTCGGTAGGATGTGCCTACGGTAACGGAGGCTTCCACCATGCTTATCGGCGTTTTGCTGGTCATCACCTGGCTCATCCTGCTCTTGCGCTACCCGGCCAAGGCCTTGCCGGTCTCCCTGGCAGCCTTCATCGGGCTGGGACTGGTCGCCGCGTGGGTGCTCTGGCAGGAAAGCCGCGAAACCCGACAACTGGAGCGCTTGGAACTGCGCCTGCGCTATGCCCCCGAACAATGCCCCGCCGACCGGCCGCTGTCGCTGATCCTGAAAAACAACAACGACGTGCCGCTGATCGAGCTGCGCTGGCGGGTCGCGGCCTATGCGCCCGGGGACACCATCAACCTGGCCGATAGCCCCTACAATGCACCGCGCTACCGTGGTCCAGGCGAATTGCAAGCCGGCGCCGATTGGCAAGACTGCCTGCCGCTGCCGCCCCTGCGCCCGGGTTATCGCCCGCAGACCCTGGAGTTTCGCGCCGAGCGATTGCACGGTAGCTTTTCCAACTGATTGCCCCCCAACTTTTTGCACAAGGAACGCGCCATGCCTGTTGCGTTGATTACCGGATGTTCCAGCGGCATTGGCCGCGCCCTCGCCGATGCCTTCAAGGCCGCGGGTTATCAGGTCTGGGCCACGGCGCGCAAGGCTGAAGACGTGGCGACACTCGCCACGGCCGGGTTCACCGCCGTGCCACTGGACGTCAACGATGGCCAGGCCCTGGAACAACTGGGTGAGCGGATCAACCAGCAATGTGGCGGCCTGGATGTGCTGGTCAACAATGCCGGCTACGGCGCCATGGGCCCGCTGCTGGACGGCGGCGTGCCGGCCATGCAGCGTCAGTTCGAAACCAACGTGTTCGCCATCGTCGGGGTCACCCGGGCGCTGTTCCCGGTGTTACGTCGGGCCAGGGGGCTGGTGGTAAACATCGGCAGCGTTTCCGGGGTGCTGGTCACGCCGTTCGCTGGCGCCTATTGCGCTTCGAAGGCGGCGGTGCATGCCTTGAGCGATGCCTTGCGCATGGAACTGGCACCGTTTGGTATCCGTGTGATGGAAGTCCAGCCTGGCGCCATTGCTTCGAGTTTCGCCAAGAATGCCGGCCATGAAGCCGAACAGTTGATCAGCGAACGATCGCCCTGGTGGCCCCTGCGCGATGGCATCCGCGCCCGGGCCAAGGCTTCCCAGGACAACCCGACCCCCGCCCACGAATTCGCCGCGGCGCTGCTCAAGGCGGTTCAACAACCCAAGCCACCCCGCTTGCTGCGTCTGGGCAACGGCAGCCGGGCGCTGCCGTTGATGGCGGGTGTGTTGCCCAAAGGGTTGCTGGAGAAGGGGTTGATGAAACGGTTCGGGTTGGGAAAATCGCTGTAAGTACCGGAGAAGTAACAGGCATTACTTCTGTGGCGAGGGAGTCGGAAGCGAATACAAAACGCATCTTTAGCGAAGATCCAATGTGGGAGCGGGCTTGCTCGCGAAGACGCCGGCACAGTCGATATCAGTGCAAGCTGAACCGCCGCTTTCGCGAGCAAGCCCGCTCCCACAGAGGATTTATGGTGTGCGAAAAATTTTACTCTCGACCACAAGTAGCCAGTGATCTCAGCGTTTGTCGTTAGGCTCGACCACCACCGTGCAGGTCATCCCCGCCGCCAGCAGCACGCCGTCCGGCACTTCATCCAGATGGATGCGCACCGGCACTCGCTGGGCCAGGCGAACCCAGTTGAACGTGGGGTTCACATCGGCGATCAGTTCGCGGCTTTCGGGGTTGTCGCGGTCGTAAATGCCTCGGGAAATACTTTCCACATGGCCCTTGAGCATCTCACCGCTCATCAACTGCAACTGCGCCGAATCGCCGACCCGCACCTTGGGCAATTTGGTCTCTTCGAAGAAGCCGTAGACCCAGAACGAATGCATGTCCACCACGGCCATTTTCGCCTCGCCGATGCGCGCATAGTCGCCGCGGTGCACGTTGAGGTTGGTGACGTAGCCATCCACCGCCGCGCGAACGTCGGTGCGCGACAGGTTCAGCTCCGCGGCTTCCAATTGGGCCTGGGCCTGTTGGTAATCGGCCAGGGCCGAGTCGGCGATGTTGCTGGCGTCGTCGCGGTTTTCCCGGGAGATCACCAGGCTGTCCAAGTCGGCACGTCGATGGGCGTTGACCTTGCGCATCTCCCAGGTGGCCTTGCGCGACGCCACCAGGGAGCGCGCCTGCTTCACGGCGATGCGGTAATGCTCAGGGTCGATACGCATCAACAAGTCGCCCTTTTTCACCAACTGGTTGTCGCGCACCGGCACCTCGACCACCTCGCCGCTGACATCGGCGGCCACATTGATGATGTCGGCCCGCACCCGGCCATCGCGGGTCCAGGGCGTGTTCATGTAATGGACCCACAGCGTACGGCCGATCCACAAGGCCAGGGCCAGAACCAACAGCGTCGCCAGCAGGCTGAAAAACTTTTTCATCGCATCGATCTCAACGGTAGACCGTCAGCGCCAGCGCGCCGAACAGACAGGTAAACAGACTCAGGCGCAACAACGCCGGGTGCCAGAAGAAACGGTACAGGTCCAACCCCGATAGGAAGCGGTCCAAGGCCCAGGCCAGGCCGGCGGCGATGAAAAACATCAGGGTCATGGTGGGCATGTACACGCCATGGAAGGCGATCTCACGGGGCATGTTCAGGTTCCTGGGGAAGCGATGCGGCATGCGGCCTGGCATAGCCGGCCAATGGCGATTGCGGGTCCAGCAGCGAAGTGCGGATGAAATGCAGGTAGCTTTTCACCCGACGCAGGGCCGAGGTGTCGAAATGCGGGGCGAAGGGTTCGTCGGTGGCCTGCACGCGGCCGATGGCATGATCCACCGCCACCAACGCACGTTCCAGATTGCTCTGGCTCGGCTGGCGGAATAGCCGCACCAGCGCCCGCCCCATCCCCCGAATCGCCTGGCGCCATGGCTGGCTTTCGGCATATGCCGGGTGCACCGGCAAGGTTGCCTGCTCCTTGCGCAACTCAATAATCGCGTGACCGACTTCCAGCACCACGAACATCCAGCGCAGCAAGTCCCGTTGCACTTGGGGTTGCCCAGCCGCCAGACCGTAGGCCTGGTGCAGCAGGTCGCGGGTGCGGCTTTCAAAACTCGAGGCCAGCCCCTTCAGACGACCGCTAATGGCGAACACCACTTGCTCACGCAGGTCCTGCTCCAATCGACGCCACAACCAGCGGCTGTTGGGCGGCAGGATGATCGCTCCGGCAGCGGCGCACACCAACATGCCAAGGATCATCGCAATGTAGTCGTTGATGAAGGCGTAGGGGTTGTAGACCGTCAGGTTGTCCGGCACCGAGCTGGTACAGAAAAAGATCAGCAGCCCCAGTCCGACCCCGGCGTATTGCGGCCTGGAACCGAGGAACGAACCGAACATGATGACGGGGGCGAGCATCACGCAGAGCAACGGAAAACCATCGATCAGCGGGAAAATGAAAAACATCTCGACGAAGCCGACCAGCGCCCCCAATAACGTACCGCAGGCCATCTGGAAAGCCATGCGCTTGGGGTTCGGGGTGGCGGCCGAGAGACCCACGGTGGCTGCGGCGATCATGGTCATGGTCGCGCCGCTCGGCCAGGCCGTGGCGACCCAATAGCTGCCCAGGACCAGCAGGATGAAAGCGGCGCGAAACCCCGATGCCGTGGCGGCCAGCCAGTTGGTCTGGGGCACGAACGGTTCGTCCCAGCGCTCGCGCTCGTGGCGATGCTCGGCCAGGGAGGCATGGGTCAGGGCGTAGCCGTGCAAGTCGTCGACAAAGCGATAAAGCAGCTCATAAGCGGTATGAAAGTCCAACTGCTCGCCATCGCTTGGCGCAGTGTCCTGGAACGCTGCCCGCAAGCGCCGTACCTGGGCCGGCAGGTCAGCCTTATAGTCCGCCAGCGCCGCCGCCAACCGCGCTGCGTCGGCGTCGGTCAAGGCCCGTGCGCTAAAGCCGTCCAGCAGCTCGGCAAGGTTTTGCAAACCAGGCTTGATGGCGTTCACCACATGATCCGCCGCCCCGCCGCGCAAGCGTTCGAGCAATTGGTGCAAGGCATTGAAACGGGTGGTGACACCCATGAATTCACTGTTCAAGCGGCTGAGCCGACCATTGCGCCGACGCATGTGCGGGTCTTCGAACACCGTCACGCTGCGCAGGCTCTCCAGGCCGACGGCTTCGGCGATGAAGCGCACGTTACCGGCCTCGAAGGCCTCCCGCTTGCTTCGTCCGCGCAAGCCGTCGGTGACAAACAGGGCGAACACGCCAAAGCGCTGGTACAAGGCGTTGCGCATGGAGGCGCTGGCGGTTTGCGGCAGGATCGCGGCACTGAACAGGGTCGAGCAGAGAATCCCCAGGGAAATCTCCAGCACCCGCCAGACCGCCGCCATGAACGCCCCTTCGGGGTGGGCCAACGCTGGCAAGCCGATCATCGCCGCAGTGTAGCCAGCCAGCACGAAACCATAGGCGCGGAAGTTACGATACCGCGCCGCCCCTGCCGAACAGATGCCGACCCAAATCGCCAGGCAGCCAAGGAACAGCTCGGTGTTCTGGGCGAACAGGGCGATCAGCGCCACCATCACCGCAGAACCCGCCAGGGTGCCGAGGAAACGGTAGAAGCTCTTGGCGAACACCTGCCCGCTCTGGGGCTGCATGACGATGAACACGGTGATCATGGCCGTACGCGGTTGTGGCAATTCCAGGCGCATCGCCAGCCACAAGGTCAGGAACGCGGCGAACAGGACCTTGAAGATATAGACCCAGGTCACCCCGTCGCTGCGGGCCCAGTCGAAGAAACCACGGCGCCATTCGAGGCGATACAGCCGGCGTGCGGGGGCAAGTAAGGACATCATTGGATGCTGCTTGCGCATCGTGGCGAGGGCGTTTGCTCCCGCTTGGGTTGTGCCTTGTCGGAGCTGTGGAGGCGCTGTGTAGGAGCTGCCGAAGGCTGCGATCTGTTGATCTTTTGATCTTTCGCTTGAGCTTCAAGTGTCTGGGGAAAGATCGCAGCCTCGTTGCACTCGTCAGCTCCTACAGAGTCCAGTCCGCCGCCCAACGCCGTCACCAGATCGGCATGGGCTGTCAGGCGAGCCGCCTCCACCCGCTGTTGCACCTGTTGCTGCTTGAACAACAGGCTTTGGGCGTTGAGCACGTTGAGGTAGTCGGTGAGGCCGCGCTGGAAGGCCACCATCGCGATGTCGTAGGTACGCTGGGCCTTCGCCACCGACTCGGCGGCGAAGGCCCGCTGCTTGTCCATGGATTCGCGACGGATCAATTGATCGGAAATGCTCTTGAGCGCGTTTACCAGTGTCTGGTTGTAGTGCGCCACGGCGATGTCATACCCGGCGGCCGCCTCGCCCAACTGCGAACGCAGGCGCCCGCCATCGAAGATCGGCAACGTGATCGCCGGCCCGACGTTGTAGGTGAGTTTCTTGCCGGTCAAAAACTCCAGCGCCCCGCCACCGGTGGCCATGTAACCGAGGCTTCCCACCAGGTCGACGTTGGGATAGAAGCCGGCCCGGGCCACATCGATGCCCCGGGCCTGGGCCGCCACCTGCCAACGCCCGGCCACCACATCCGGACGCTGGCCAAGCAGCTCGGCAGGCAAGGCCGACGGCAGATTCAAGGGCGCGCCGAGGACCAGGGTCGGACGTTGCAACGGCGCACCCGCTCCCGGTCCCTTGCCCGCCAAGGCCGCCAATTGATTGCGGCTCAAGGCGATGGCCTCATCCAGGGCGTCGAGTTGGCGATGGGTCTCGGGCAGGGGCGCCTGGGCCTGGCTGACTTCGAAATGGGTGCCGATGCCTCCGTCCAGACGCTTCTGCGCCAGGTCGAGAATCTGCTCTTGTTGGCGCAGGGTCGCGACGACAATATCGCGCTGGGCGTAGTGCAACGAAAACTGGATGTAGGCGCGCACGATGTTGTTCTGCAATTCCAGTTGCGCCTGTCGTGCCTCAGCGACGCTGACGTGGGCCAAGTCAACCGCCCGTTCGCTGGCATTGCGCTCACGGCCCCACAGGTCCAGGGCATAACTCAAGCCCAGGGAAGCATTGTTGTCCCAGGTCGTGGTGTCGGCCAACTCGCCCGGGCCGTAGAACTGATCGGAGGGCCAGTTATGGCGCTTGAGGGTCGACTCGCCATTGATCTGCAACGACTCGGCGGCCTCGGCAATGCCGGCCATGGCCTTGGCCTGGCGTACTCGTGCCGCGGCCATGGCCAGGCTCGGGCTGCCTTGCACGGCCAGGTCGATCCAGCGATCCAGTTGCCGATCGCCATAAGCTTGCCACCACTGGCGGGTGGGCCAGTGGGCGTCGCGGGCGGCCTCGCGGATGGCGGCATCGGTCGCCAGTTGATTGGCCGGCAACACCTGGCCTTGCGGCGCAATACCACCTGTGCCGATGCAACCGCTGATGGCTAATGTCAAAACCCAAACACTGAGAGTCTTCAGCTCTCTGCTGATGCAACGCGGCACTTGCGCAAAATTCCTAAGAGAGAGTCGAGAACCTGTAGGAGCACCCTGTGGGAGCGGGCTTGCCCGCGAAGGCGGTTACCCTGGCAACATCACCGCCAACTGACCCACCGCTTTCGCGAGCAAGCCCGCTCCCACAGGTACTGCACCAGACAGCAGGGCCAGACCAGCGCCACAGTGCCGGCAATTCTAGGCACCCCGCCGAACGGCGATAAGCCGACCTTTCTGCGAATCTTTGTTACCGTTAACGCGATAATCCATTAGTCGGGTCCCGCATCTCTGTAACTTCATGTCACAATTTGCCACCTCCCAAGAGAGCCCTCCATGGACACCTTGCAAAACATGCGCGCGTTCAGCTGTGTGGCCGAAGCCGGCAGTTTCACCGCCGCCGCCGTGCAGCTGGATACCACCACAGCCAACGTCTCGCGCGCGGTTTCCAACCTGGAAGCCCACCTGCAAACCCGCCTGCTCAACCGCACCACACGGCGCATTGCCCTGACCGAGGCGGGTAAACGCTACTTACTGCGTTGCGAGCAGATCCTGGCTTACGTCGAAGAAGCGGAAGCCGAGGCCAGCGACGCCCATGCGCGACCGGCCGGGCAGTTGAAGGTCCATACCATGACCGGCATCGGCCAGCATTTCGTGATCGACGCCATCGCCCGCTACCGCAAGACGCATCCGGACGTGACCTTCGACCTGACCCTGGCCAACCGGGTACCGGACATCCTCGACGAGGGCTACGACGTCTCCATCGTGCTCGCCAGCGAACTGCCGGATTCGGGCTTCGTCTCCCAGCGCCTGGGGATCACCTACAGCATTGTTTGCGCCTCGCCCGCCTACGTGAAAGCCAGCGGCTGCCCGCAAAAACCCAGCGACCTGCTCAACCACGCCTGCCTGCGCCTGGTCAGCCCGGTCATCCCGCTGGAAAAATGGGTGTTCGACGGCCCGGAAGGCCAAGAGATGGTCACCATCAACAGCTCACCGTTCCTGGTGAACTCCGCCGATGCGATGAAAACCGCGATCACCAGCGGCATGGGCGTGGGGGTATTGCCGGTGTATGCGGCCATCGAAGGCTTGCGCAACGGCACGCTGGTGCGGGTCATGCCCAACTACCGCTCCCAGGAACTGAACCTCTATGCCATCTACCCGTCGCGCCAATACCTGGATGCGAAGATCAAGACCTGGGTCGAGTACCTGCGCGGCTCGTTGCCGGAAATCCTCGCGGCGCACCAGGCTGAACTGACGGCTTACGAATTGAGTGGCAGCCTGGCAGGCGCACGGGTCACGAGCTGAGGTCGTCCCCGTGCTTGAAGGTGCAATTCAGCGCTTGCCCATGGAACGCCGCGTGCCGGGAGGCGCCGCGCCCGGGGTCTTGGTATGGCCATTCTTCGCGCCGTTCTTGTACCACGGCTGTTGCCCGGCGCCCTTGGCCGCCGCCAGCTCACCGGGTTTGAACGGGAATTTGAAAGCAGGGATCGCCGCCTTGATGTCCTCGCTGCTGGAAACATCGCTGACGGGCAAATCGGCCTGTTCGCCGCCGGGGAGATCGTCCGCGGGCGAAGGTATCGGGGAAGTCATGTAAGGCTCCGGGTCATGCATGCAAGTCGGGCCCGAAGGGCGAGCCGCGAAAGGCGGCAGTATACCTGCCCGATATCACCGCGCGCTGGCAGTTTCATCCGGTATATGCATTCATCCGACAGCAAGCCGGGACAAAGCTGACAAGCCCGTCAGTTAGCCGTCACCTTCCTGACCGGCTCGCAACGCTATATAAGAAAGCTCCAACTCTTGCGTCTCGAACCGGCCCTTCATATCCATGCGCATCCAGAAGAAAACTGTCCTGATTGTCGTGCTGTTGATCGCCCTGGCGGCCCTCGCCCTCTGGTTTTTGCTCAAGCCTGTGACCGCCAGACCCGGCGCTCCCGCCGCCGTTCCGGTACGGGCCGTCAGCGTGATGCAAAAGGATGTGCCGCGCTTTGCCAGCGGCATCGGCACGGTGCTGTCGCTGCACAGCGTGGTGATCCGCCCGCAGATCGACGGCATCCTCACCCGGCTGCTGGTCAAGGAAGGGCAACGGGTCAAGAAGGGTGACCTGCTGGCGACCATCGACGATCGCTCGATCCGCGCCAGCCTCGACCAGGCCCGGGCCCAGCTCGGCGAAAGCCAGGCACAGCTGGCGGTGGCCCAGGTCAATCTCAAGCGCTACAAATTGCTGAGCGTCGATGACGGCGTCTCGAAGCAGACCTACGACCAGCAACAGGCGCTGGTCAACCAGCTCAAGGCGACCGCCCAGGGCAACCAGGCGGCTATCGACTCGGCACAGGTGCAACTGTCCTACACCCAGATCCGCTCCCCGGTGAGCGGTCGCGTAGGCATTCGCAATGTGGACGAAGGCAACTTCCTGCGCACCAGCGACGCCGAAGGCCTGTTCACGGTGACCCAGATCGACCCCATCGCCGTGGAGTTCTCCCTGCCCCAGCAAATGCTCCCCACCTTGCAACGATTGATCGCCGCCCCCGAGCAAGCCTTGGTCAAGGCCTATATTGGCGCCGATGGCGCCACCGGGGAACTGCTCGGCGAGGGACGCCTGAGCCTCATCGACAACCAGATCAACGCCAACACCGGAACCCTGCGGGCCAAGGCTGAATTCAACAACGCCGCACAACGGCTGTGGCCGGGGCAACTGGTGACACTGAAAATCCAGACCGCCATCGACAAGGACGCCCTGGTGGTACCGCCTACCGTGGTCCAGCGCGGCCTGGAGCAACACTTCGTGTACCGCATAAAGGGCGACAAGGTCGAGAGCGTGCCGGTGGAGATGGTTTACCAGGACAGCGACCTGCACATCATCAAGGGGGTGAACGCCGGCGACCAACTGGTGAGCGACGGCCAGTCACGGCTCAAGCCGGGCAGCCACATCCAGGTGCTCAGCGACCCACCCGCCCTGGCCAGGACCGCGGAGCCGCAGCCATGAAGGGTCGCGGCTCGGTTTCGGCGTGGTGCATCGACCACCCCATCGCCACGGTACTGCTGACGTTCGCCCTGGTGCTGCTGGGGGTGATCGCGTTTCCTCGCCTGCCCGTCGCGCCCTTGCCGGAGGCGGAATTCCCGACTATCCAGGTCAACGCCCAGTTGCCTGGGGCCAGCCCCGAAACCATGGCGTCGTCGGTGGCGACGCCACTGGAAGTGCAATTCAGTGCCATTCCCGGCATTACCCAGATGACCTCCAGCAGCGCCCTGGGCTCGACCAACCTGATCCTGCAATTCAGCCTCGATAAAAGCATCGACACCGCCGCCCAGGAAGTGCAGGCGGCGATCAACACCGCCGCCGGCAAACTGCCCAACGACATGCCGAACCTGCCGACTTGGCGCAAGGTCAACCCCGCCGACAGCCCGGTACTGATCCTCAGCATCAGTTCCACGCTGATGCCCGGCACCGAACTGAGCGACTACGTCGAAACCCTGCTCTCCCGTCAGATCAGCCAGATCGATGGCGTAGGACAAATCTACATCACCGGCCAGCAACGTCCGGCGATCAGGGTCCAGGCCTCGGCCGACCGGCTCGCCGCCATCGGCCTGACCCTGGCGGACATTCGCCTGGCGCTCCAACAGGCCAGCCTCAACCTGGCCAAGGGCGCCTTGTACGGTGAGTCGAGCATTTCCACTCTGTCCACCAACGACCAGTTGTTCAAGCCCGCGGAGTACGGAGAGCTGATCGTGTCCTACCGGGACGGGGCACCGGTTCACCTCAAGGACATCGCCAAGGTGGTCAACGGCTCGGAAAACGCCTACGTCCAGGCCTGGGCCGACAACGAGCCCGGGGTCAACCTGGTGATTTTCCGGCAACCAGGGGCCAATATCGTCGAGACCGTCGACCGCATCCAGGCGGCCCTGCCCACCCTGCAAGCCATGTTGCCCGCCGCGGTGCAGGTCAAGGTGCTGATCGACCGCACCCAGACCATCCGCGCCTCGCTGCACGAAGTGGAAATCACCTTGCTGATCGCGGTGCTGCTGGTGGTGGCGGTGATGGCGTTGTTCCTGCGCCAGCTCTCGGCGACCCTGATCGTCTCGGCGGTGTTGGGGGTGTCGCTGACCGCCAGTTTCGCCCTGATGTACGTAATGGGTTTCAGCCTGAACAACCTGACCCTGGTGGCGATCGTCATCTCGGTAGGGTTCGTGGTGGACGATGCGATTGTGGTGGTGGAGAACATCCACCGACACCTGGAGGCCGGCGACGGCATGCGCGAGGCGGCGATCAAGGGGGCCGGCGAAATCGGCTTTACCGTGGTCTCCATCAGTTTCTCGCTGATCGCCGCGTTCATTCCGCTGCTGTTCATGGGCGGCGTGGTCGGGCGCCTGTTCAAGGAGTTCGCCCTGACCGCCACCTCGACCATCCTGATCTCGGTGGTGGTGTCCCTCACGTTGGCGCCGACCCTGGCCGCGTTGTTCATGCGCGCCCCGGTCCATCACGCCCATGGCAAGGCGGGGTTCGGCGAACGCCTGCTGGGCGGGTATGAGCGGGGCCTGCGCAAGGCCCTGGCCCATCAGAAGCTGATGATCGGCGTGTTCGGCCTGACCCTGGCACTGGCGGTGGTGGGCTATGTGTTCATTCCCAAGGGCTTCTTCCCGGTGCAGGACACCGGCCTGGTGCTGGGCACCAGCGAAGCCGCCGCCGATGTGTCGTTCCCGGACATGGTGGCCAAGCACAAGGCCCTGGCCGATATCGTCGCCGCCGACCCGGCGGTGCAGACCTTCTCCCACTCCGTCGGCGTCTCTGGCAACAACCAGACCATCGCCAACGGCCGTTTCTGGATCGCCCTCAAACCCCGGGGCGAGCGTGACGTGTCGGCCAGCGGCTTCATCGACCGGATCCGCCCGCAATTGCTGAAAATCCCCGGCGTGGTGCTGTACCTCAGGGCCGGACAGGACATCAACCTCAGCTCCGGTCCTAGCCGCGCCCAGTATCAGTATGTGCTCAAAAGCAACGACGGGCCGAGCCTCAACGCCTGGACGCAAAAACTCACCGACAAGCTGCGCGGCAACCCGGCGTTCCGGGACATTTCCAACGACCTGCAACTGGGCGGCAGCATCACCCACATCAACATCGACCGCAGCGCGGCGGCGCGCTTCGGCCTCACTGCCACCGATGTCGACCAGGCCCTGTACGACGCCTTCGGCCAGCGGCAGATCAATGAATTCCAGACCGAGACCAACCAGTACAACGTGATCCTGGAGCTCGATACCGCGCAGCGGGGCAAGGCCGAAAGCCTGGCGTATTTCTACCTGCGTTCGCCCCTGAGTGGGGAAATGGTGCCGCTCTCGGCCCTGGCCCGCTTCGATGCGCCGAGCAACGGCCCGCTGTCGATTGCTCACGACGGCATGTTCCCGGCCGCCAACCTGTCGTTCAACCTGGCGCCTGGCGTGGCCCTGGGAGACGCGGTGCGCCTGCTCGACCAGGCGAAGAACGAAATCGGCATGCCGGCCGCCATCACCGGTAATTTCCAGGGCGCGGCCCAGGCCTTCCAAAGCTCGCTGGCAAGCCAGCCGTGGCTGATCCTCGCCGCGCTGGTGGCCGTGTACATCATTCTCGGCGTGCTCTACGAGAGTTTCGTGCACCCGTTGACGATCATCTCCACTTTACCCTCGGCCGGCCTCGGCGCGCTGATCATGCTCTGGCTGCTGGGCCAGGACTTTTCGATCATGGCCCTGATCGGGCTGGTGCTGCTGATCGGGATCGTCAAGAAGAACGGCATCCTGATGATCGACTTCGCCCTCGACGCCCAGCGCAACAAAGGGCTGGCCCCCCAGGAGGCGATTTTCCAGGCGTGCCTGACACGCTTCCGCCCGATCATGATGACCACCCTGGCGGCCCTGCTCGGTGCCCTGCCGCTGATGCTCGGTTATGGCCCCGGCGCGGAACTGCGCCAACCCCTGGGCATCGCCGTGGTGGGCGGCCTGTTGGTGAGCCAGGCGCTGACGCTGTTCACGACACCGGTCATATACTTGTGGCTCGAGCGAGTGTTCCATCGGCCCTCCCAGCAGCCAGGGTCGGCGCCGACGGCGGCGCTGGCGAGCACAGACCACTGAGGCGGGGCCATGCGCGTTCTGATCATCGAAGACGAAGAAAAAACCGCGGATTACCTGCACCGCGGCCTGACCGAACAAGGCTACACCGTGGACGTGGCACCGGACGGCATCGAAGGGCTGCACCTGGCCCTGGAAACCGACTATGCGGTGATCGTGCTCGACGTGATGCTGCCGGGCCTGGACGGCTTCGGCGTCTTGCGGGCCCTGCGCGCCCGCAAGCAGACACCGGTGATCATGCTCACCGCCCGGGAACGGGTCGAGGACCGCATCAAGGGCTTGCGCGACGGTGCCGATGACTACCTGGGCAAGCCCTTCTCGTTCCTCGAGCTGGTGGCCCGCCTGCAAGCCCTGACCCGCCGCAGCGGTGGCCATGAACCGGTGCAAGTGAGCATCGCCGACCTGTGGATCGACCTGATCAGCCGCAAGGCCACCCGCGCCGGCCAGCGCCTGGACCTGACCGCCAAGGAGTTCTCCCTGCTCAGCGTCCTGGCTCGCCGCCAGGGCGAAATCCTTTCGAAAACCGCCATTGCCGAAATGGTCTGGGACATCAACTTCGACAGTGACGCCAACGTGGTGGAAGTGGCGATCAAACGCTTGCGGGCCAAGCTCGACGGGCCATTCGAACAGAAGTTGCTGCACACCATTCGCGGCATGGGTTATGTGCTGGAGAGTCGCAGCGATGAGCGTCCCTGACAGCATCGCCCTGCGCTTGAGCGCCATGTTCACACTGGTGGCGGCGCTGGTGTTCCTGTTGATCGGGGGCGGTTTGTACCAACAGGTCGGCAAGGGCCTGGGCCTGTTGCCCGAAGCCGAGCTCGACGCCCGCTACAGCGTCCTGGAGTCCACCGTCGGCCGCTACGGCACGCCTGAACACTGGGTGAAGATCAACAACAAGCTGCGATTGCTTGGCGAAGAAGACAAGCGCATCCATTTTTGGATCGTCAGCAACGATCCGCGCTTTGAATACGGCGATCCCGATGCGCAGATCCGCACCTTTGCCCAAGGCCCGCTGGGTAAACGCGACCTGACGTTGCCCCATCGGCATTACCCGATGAAAGTGCTGGTGAGCCAATTCCCAGCCAAGGACCGACGCCCGCCGCTGCGCTTCATGATCGGCATCGACACCGAAACCTTCTACCAGACCCAGCATCGCCTGTTGGTGGCGCTGGTGAGCCTGGCGATTGTCGGCGTGCTCCTGGCCTCGTTGCTGGGCTACTGGGTCGCACGCATCGGTCTCAAACCGCTGATCAAGCTCTCCGAGGAAGCCCGGCGCCTGGCCCCACCCCGCCTGTCCGGGCGCTTGCAACTGTCGCCCTTGCCGCCGGAGCTGAGCCAGTTCGTCAGTTCATTCAACGCCACCCTGGACCGGGTCGAACAGGCTTACTCGCGGCTGGAGTCGTTCAACGCCGACGTCGCCCATGAATTACGCTCGCCCCTGACCAACCTGATCGGCCAGACCCAGGTGGCGCTGACCCGGGGGCGTTCGGCTGAACATTACTTCGAAGTATTGCAATCGAATCTCGAGGAGTTGGAGCGGCTACGCTCGATCATCAACGACATGCTGTTCCTGGCCAGCGCCGACCAGGGCAGCAAGGCCACCAAGTTGACCAGCGCATCCCTGGCCGGCGAAGTAGCGACCACCCTCGATTACCTGGACTTCATTCTGGAAGATGCCCAGGTCCAAGTCCGGGTCAGCGGCGACGCCCAGGCCAACATCGAGATCGCTCACCTGCGGCGGGCGCTGATCAACCTGTTGAGCAACGCCGTGCAGCACACCGCACCCGGGCAGGTGATCGACGTGCGCATCGAAGCCCTGGGCGACCAGATCAGCCTCGCCGTCACCAACCCCGGCGAACCGATTGCCGGCGAGCACCTGCCACGCCTGTTCGAACGGTTCTATCGCGTCGATGCCTCGCGCAGCAACAGTGGCGCCAACCATGGGCTGGGGCTGGCCATCGTCAAGGCCATTGCACTGATGCACGGTGGCGATGTGTTTGTGCACAGCGACCAGGGTGCCAATACGTTCGGAATCCGTTTGCCAGCCTGACGCCCCTCCCCATTGGGCTCGTACGCATCATCAGATCTTTCCAGGCCAATGAATGCTGGGCGAAAGCCAACTGTAGCAAAATTGGAATACCGTCCGAACGCGCCCCCAGCTTTCATTAATTACCGGGTAATTGCGCAAACACTGATTGCCCGCTCTCATTGATCCAAGCACAATCAGCAAAAGGCCAGCATCTGGTTCATTGCCGGTTTGCAATCCTTTGGGACGGATCCCAGCCACATGACAATGCAGACATCGGAACCATGAGCGCGCGCAGTGCGACACCCGGCAACACCCCGCTTTCGAGACGTTCGGAACGGGTACTCGTACTGGCCAGCTCGCTGGTTGTCATTGCCATCCTGAGCATCGTGACGTTTCTGTTGATCCGCGAACATGCCGCCGCACAACAGGCTGCGACCCGTGCGGCGACCAATATCGTGCAATTGATTGACGCCGATGTGCTGCGTAACGTGGAACTCTACGATCTGTCGCTGCAAGGCTTGGTCGCCGCCGCCAAACGCGACGACCTGAAAGACGTTTCGCCGACGATTCGCCATCTGGCGCTGTTCGACCGCGCCACCGCCGCCCCCTACAAAGGCGATATCCTGCTGCTCGACAAGCATGGCGATGTCATCGCCGACTCCGCTTCGGTCGAACCACGCAAAGGCAATTACGCCGACCGGGAATATTTCCAGTCCCATGTCCAGGACCCGAGCCTGGGCATGATGATCAGTCGCCCGTTCCGTTCCAGGAGTCACGCGCAAGATTGGCGCATCAGCTTCAGCTATCGACTGAGCGATGACCGGGGTGAGTTCATGGGCGTGGCCGAGGCCGCGATGCGCCTGAACTACTTCAGCCAGTTGTTCAAAAGCCTGAACATCGGCCACGGGACGGTCAACCTGGTCAGCCGCGATGGGATTCTGTTGGCCCAGGAACCGCCCCTGGCCGACGACATGATCGGCAAGGACTTCAGCAACCGACCGAACTTCGTACGCATCCTGCGTGAAGGTAACGGCAGTTTTACCGGCATTTCCAGTGTTGATCAGACACAGCGGCTGTACACCTTCTCCCAAGTAGGCAACCTGCCATTGATCGTCGTGGTAGCCCTCTCCTCCCGAGAGGTCTTCGCTTCATGGCAACGCACGGCGTTGTTGGTCAGCGGCGCCACCGGCGCGCTGTGCATCGGCTTGCTCTGGCTCACCTGGCTGCTGCGCCGCGAATTGCGCCGCCGTTACAGAGCTGAACGGGAATTGGCCCAACTGGCGTCCATCGATCCCCTCACGGGCCTGGCCAACCGACGAACACTGGACGAGACGTTGCAACGGGAATGGCTGCGCGCCCAACGCTCGGGCCAACCGTTGTCTGTGCTGATGATCGATGCCGATCATTTCAAGGCGTTCAACGATCGCCATGGTCATCAACAGGGTGACGAGGCCCTGCGCACCTTGGCGCAATTGATCGGCCAGCATGTCCGACGCCCCGCCGACCTGGCGGCGCGCTATGGCGGTGAGGAGTTCTCGGTGGTGCTGCCGGAAACCACCACCGCTGGCGCCTTCACCATGGCCCAGCATATTCGCGACGCGGTGGAACAACTGCCACCGGTGTCCGAGGGGGAAGCGCCCATGACGGTCAGTATCGGCATCGCCACTTGGGCACAAGGGCCATATGGCGAACTCGAACAACTCCTGTTCGCCGCCGACAAGGCGCTTTACCAGGCCAAGGCCACCGGACGCAATCGTGTGGTCTGCGCGATGTAACACCGGTGCATCCAAAGACTATGGACATGGCTCTCTGTGGCGAGGGAGCTTGCTCCCGTTGGGGCGCGCAGCGGCCCTGAAATCTGGCGCCGCGGTGTATCAAACTCATTAGCCAGGGCCGTTTGGGGCTGCTGCGCAGCCCAGCGGGAGCAAGCTCCCTCGCCACAGGTTTCCCCCCTCGCTCTCGACGAAAACCCGGCCATAAAAAAAGGCCACCCGAAGGCAGCCCTTAAAAAACTAGAGAGGTTTTTTGCTTACACCGCCGCGACAGGGCGCATGTAAGAGATTGGTGCGGTGCTGGCGTCTTCGAACGTCACGACTTCCCAAGCATCTTTCTGCTCAATCAACTTGCGCAGCAACTGGTTGTTCAGTGCGTGGCCGGACTTGAAGCCCTTGAACTCACCAATCAGGCTATTGCCCAGCAGGTAGAGGTCGCCGATTGCATCGAGGATCTTGTGCTTGACGAATTCGTCTTCATAACGAAGGCCGTCTTCGTTCAACACACCATCGGAATCGACCACGATCGCGTTTTCAACACTGCCGCCGAGTGCGAGGTTGTGCTTGCGCAGGTACTCGATATCACTCATGAAACCAAACGTACGGGCGCGGCTGACTTCTTTTACGAACGAAGTGCTGGAAAAATCCACGCTTGCACTCTGGGTGCGGTCACGGAAAACCGGATGATCGAAATCGATCTCGAAGCTCACCTTGAAACCTTCGAAAGGGACGAAAGTGGCGCGCTTGTCGCCGTCTTCCACTGTCACTTCCCGCAGGATGCGGATGAACTTCTTGGCTGCGTCCTGCTCTTCCAGGCCAGCCGATTGAATCAGGAATACAAAGGGTCCGGCACTGCCATCCATGATCGGGACTTCGGACGCGGAGAGCTCGACGTAGGCGTTATCGATGCCCAGGCCAGCCATGGCCGAGAGCAAATGCTCCACCGTATCCACTTTGGTGTCACCGTTGACCAGTGTGGTCGACATAGTGGTTTCACCAACGTTTTCCGCGCGAGCAGGAATCTGCACCACAGGGTCGAGGTCGGCACGACAAAACACAATGCCGGTGTCGATAGGCGCGGGCTTGAGGGTCAGGTAGACCTTCTCGCCGGAGTGCAAGCCGACACCTGTGGCACGGATAATATTCTTCAGGGTGCGTTGTTTAATCATGGCATGGGCCGCTTCAGCGCAAATTGCGAACTGGTATCAACAAAGGCTGGCGATGATAGCAGACCAGACCTTTGCTGAACACCAATCACCCGTATCCCCCTGATACATTTCATCAATCGGCCTGACGACGCAGGAAAGCCGGGATGTCCAGGTAATCCAAATCGTCTTGCGGATTCATCTTCGCGGCAGTCGCAGTACCGGCCTGGGCCTGGTTGCGCATGACGGTCGGACGGTCCAGGTCACGGTAGTTCACCGCAGGCGCTTCCTGACGCGCAGCCACTTGTTGTTGCGGTTGCGAAGCCATGGAGGTGTGAACGGTGTTGTCGATGACCTTCACAGGCTTCTCGATTTTCGCGCCCAGACCGGTGGCAACCACGGTCACGTGCAACTCGTCGCGCATGTCCGGATCGATAACGGTACCGACCTTGACCATCGCGTGCTCGGAAGCGAAGGCTTCGATGATGCTACCCACGTCGGAGTACTCGCCCAGGGACAGGTCAGGACCGGCGGTGATGTTCACCAGGATGCCGCGTGCACCTTGCAGGTTCACGTCTTCGAGCAACGGGTTGCGGATGGCCGCTTCGGTGGCCTCGCGAGCACGGTTCGGACCGCTGGCGCAGCCAGTGCCCATCATTGCCATGCCCATTTCGCTCATGACAGTCCGTACGTCGGCAAAGTCGACGTTGATCATGCCTGGACGCTTGATGATGTCGGAGATACCGCGAACGGCACCGGCCAGTACGTCGTCAGCCTTGGCGAAAGCCGACAGCAGGCTTGCGTCCTTGCCCAGGATGGTCAGCAGCTTCTCGTTGGGAATGGTGATCAACGAGTCGACGCTTTCAGACAGCAGACGGATACCTTCGTCGGCGATCTGCATACGCTTGCGGCCTTCGAAAGGGAACGGACGGGTCACCACCGCAACGGTGAGGATCCCCATTTCCTTGGCCACTTCGGCGATGATTGGCGCCGCACCCGTACCGGTGCCGCCGCCCATGCCGGTGGTGATGAACACCATGTTGGTGCCTTGCAGGACTTCAGCGATGCGCTCACGGTCTTCGAGAGCGGCCTGACGACCGACCTCAGGGTTGGCGCCGGCACCCAGGCCTTTGGTCACGCCAGTGCCCAGTTGCAGGATGGTCCGCGCGCCGATGGATTTCAGCGCCTGGGCATCAGTGTTGGCGCAGATGAATTCAACGCCTTCAATGTTGCTCTTGACCATGTGGTTGACAGCGTTGCCGCCGCCACCGCCGACACCGATTACTTTGATAACCGGGCTAGCGGGGATGTTGTCTACGAGTTCGAACATTTTCCCTCTCCTTTCATTCTCTAGTTTTTTTCGCCTACTGCGTTTGCTGCGTCTTCCAGCGCCAAGCCTGAAACCTGCCGCGTGAAGCTTTGAAACTGTTTAAAAGTTGCCCTTGACCCAAGCCTGGAGCCGCTCGAACAGCGGTGCCTTCGGCTCGTCGCTGCTGTAGCTGTCGCGGCTGCCAATCCCTGAAAACGAGATCCCATCGGACTGTTTCTGCAGGCCGTACATCAACAGGCCCACGCCGGTGGAATAGATCGGGTTGCGGACCACGTCATCCAGGCCCTTGACGCCATGAGGCACGCCCAGGCGCACCGGCATGTGGAAAATCTCTTCGGCCAGCTCGACCGCGCCTTCCATCTTCGACGTACCGCCGGTCAGCACGATGCCGGCCGGGATCAGGTCTTCGTAGCCGCTGCGACGCAGTTCGGCCTGGATCAGCGTGAACAGCTCGTCGTAGCGCGGCTCGACCACTTCGGCCAGGGCCTGGCGCGACAGTTCGCGCGGTGGACGGTCGCCGACACTCGGCACCTTGATGGTTTCACCGGCACCGGCCAGCTTCGCCAGGGCGCAGGCGTAACGGATCTTGATTTCCTCGGCGTACTGGGTCGGGGTGCGCAACGCCATGGCGATGTCGTTGGTCACCTGGTCGCCGGCAATCGGGATCACGGCCGTGTGGCGGATCGCGCCTTCGGTGAAGATCGCGATGTCGGTGGTGCCGCCGCCGATGTCCACCAGGCATACGCCCAGTTCTTTCTCGTCGTCGGTGAGCACCGAATAGGCCGAGGCCAGTTGCTCGAGGATGATGTCGTCGATTTCCAGGCCGCAGCGACGCACGCATTTCTCGATGTTCTGCGCGGCGTTCACCGCACAGGTCACCACGTGGACCTTGGCTTCCAGGCGCACGCCGGACATGCCCAGGGGTTCACGCACGCCTTCCTGGTTATCGATCACGTAATCCTGCGGCAGGGTGTGCAGCACACGCTGGTCGGCCGGGATCGCCACGGCCTGGGCCGCGTCAAGTACGCGCTCAAGGTCGGCGGAGCTGACTTCCCGATCACGAATCGCCACGATGCCGTGGGAGTTCAGGCTGCGGATGTGATTGCCCGCCACGCCGACGAACGCCGAGTGGATCCGGCAACCGGCCATCAGCTGCGCCTCTTCGATGGCGCGCTGGATCGATTGCACAGTGGACTCGATGTTCACCACCACGCCTTTTTTCAAGCCGCGGGACGGGTGTGTACCGATCCCGACGATGACCAGCGTGCCGTCGTCCGCGACTTCGCCTACCAGCGCCACCACCTTGGAAGTGCCGATATCGAGACCGACGATCATTTTCCCGCTTTGCACGTTTGCCATGGGTCCTGCCTCTTCTTAATTCTTCGCGACGGCGGGTTCGGCCGTCGTCGGCGCTACAGGTTCCCGCCAGCCAACGGCCAGGCCGTTGGCGTAGCGCAGATCGATGCGCGCAATGTTCGTAATCTGTTCTTTGAGCGTCTTGTCATAGATGGCGATGAAGCGGCGCATCTTTTCCACCAGGTTGCCGCGCCCGAGCAACAGCTCGATGCCCGGCCCCGAGCTGCCCGCGCCAGTGGTCAGGAACCAACTGCCGCGCTCACGCAACTCCAGGCGCGCGATGGAGAAGCCCAACGGCCGCAACATCTGGCTCAACACCTGGTATTGCTGCATCACTTGCTGCTGGGCCCGCTGTGGACCGAACAGTTGTGGCAAATGTTCATAGTTGGCCAGTTCTCGCGGCGTAAACGCCTGGCCCTGGTTGTTCAACAGCGACTCGTCGCCCCAACGGGCCACCGGCAGTTGCTCTTCCAGGCGAATCGACACCTGGTCGGGCCACACCCGCCGGACTTCGGCGTGAGCGATCCAGGGCATCTGCTCCAGCTCCGTGCGCATGCCCGCCAGGTCGATGGTGAAGAAGCTCGACGCGACGAACGGGGCGATCCGCTGCTGCACGGCCTGCTGGCTGATGTAGCTCAGGTCGCCCTGGACGTTGATCCGGGCGATCGGTCGGTCGGCATAAGGCAGCAACCGTTGCGCGCCTTCATAGGTGCCGAACCCCAACGCCACCAGCAGCACCGGCCAGAACAGGCTCTTGAGAAAACCAAAATTGGCTTTCGGCAAGCGCGCCGACATCGGCTCTTTGGCCACCATTCGGCTGGCACCCCGCGGCACCGGCTTGCGACCGGGTGCGGATGGCTGATGACGAAGCGATGCGCCTTGCATGGCTTAACCTCTTGGCTCTTGAGTGCCGACACTGGCCGCCAGGATCGACAGCACCAGTTGCTGGAAATCCAGACCGGCGGCACGGGCCGCCATCGGTACCAGGCTGTGATCGGTCATGCCGGGCGCAGTGTTGACTTCCAGGAACCAGAACTGCCCATCGGCGTCCTGCATCACGTCTGCCCGGCCCCAACCGGCGATGCCCAGCGCCTCACAGGCCTTGGCCGTGAGGTCCATCAGTTCTTTTTCCTTGGCAGCATCCAGCCCGCAGGGAATGCGGTACTGGGTATCGTTGGCGATGTACTTGGCGTCGTAGTCGTAGAACGTGTGGGGCGTGCCCAGCGCAATCGGGGGCAACACCTGGTCACGCAGGGTGGCGATGGTGAACTCGGGACCGGTGATCCATTGCTCGACCAACACTTGCGAATCGTAGGAACTGGCGTCCTTCCATGCCGCGGTCAACTCAGGCAGCGAATTCACTTTCGCCATGCCGATACTTGAACCTTCATGGGCCGGTTTGACGATCAAAGGGAAGCCCAGTTCCGTGGCCGCCGAAATACAATCGGCCTCGGACGCCAGCACAGCGTGACGCGGCGTCGGAATACCGAGGCTGTGCCAGACCTGCTTGGTGCGCAGTTTATCCATCGCCAGGGCGGATGCCAGGATGCCGCTGCCGGTGTAGGGGATCCCCAGGCATTCGAGCAGGCCTTGCATGCTGCCGTCTTCGCCGCCGCGACCATGGAGGATGATGAACGCGCGATCGATCTTTTCGCTCAGCAGGCGCTGCAGGAAATCGTCGCCCACGTCGATGCCGAAGGCGTCGACGCCGGCGCTTTGCAAGGCTTGCAGCACGGCGTTGCCGGACTTGAGGGACACCTCGCGCTCGGCGCTCTTGCCACCGAACAGCACGGCCACGCGGCCGAAGGCTTTCGGATCGAGGGTCGAGACCAGGTTGGCGTAGGCAGCAGTCATTTCAATTTCCCCTCGCTGGAGGCCACGATTGCTCCGGCGAATAACGGACTTTTCAACAGTTTCGGGGCCAGGCCACCGATGTCGCCGGCACCCTGGCACAGCAGGATGTCGCCGGCGCGCAGCAACGGCTTGACCAGCGGCGCCAGGTCTACGCCACGTTCGATGTAGATAGGGTCCAACTGGCCGCGTTGACGAATGCTGTGGCACAACTGGCGGCTGTCGGCCCCAGGGATCGGTTCTTCACCGGCCGGGTAGACTTCCATCAACAGCAGCACGTTGGCGTCGGCCAGCACCTGGACGAAATCGTCATACAGGTCGCGGGTGCGGCTATAGCGGTGCGGCTGGTAGACCATCACCAGGCGCCGCTCCGGCCAGCCACCGCGCACGGCCTTGATCACCGCCGCGACTTCGGTCGGGTGGTGGCCATAGTCGTCCACCAGCATCACGTTGCCGCCGTCCACCGGCAGTTCGCCATAGACCTGGAAGCGTCGGCCTACGCCCTGGAACCCGGACAGGCCCTGGACGATGGCTTCATCGCTGACGCCTTCGTCGGTGGCGATGCAGATGGTGGCCAAGGAGTTGAGCACGTTGTGGTTGCCAGGCATGTTCACCGACACATCCAACGGCTCGCGATCAGGGCGCAAGACGGTGAAGAACGTCTGCATGCCTTGCTGGCGCACATTGATGGCGCGTACGTCGGCGTCTTCGCCAAAACCGTAGGTCACGGTCGGGCGCTTGATCAGCGGCAGGATCTCACGCACCACCGGGTCGTCCAGGCACACCACCGCCAGGCCGTAGAACGGCAGGTTGTGCAGGAACTCGACGAAGGTCTTCTTCAGCTTGTTGAAGTCACCGTCGTAGGTCGCCATGTGGTCGGCGTCGATGTTGGTCACCACGGCCACCAGCGGTTGCAGGTGCAGGAAGCTCGCATCGCTCTCGTCGGCTTCGGCGATCAGGTAGCGGCTGGTGCCCAACTGGGCATTGGTGCCCGCGGCATTCAGACGACCACCGATCACGAACGTCGGGTCCAGGCCACCGGCCGCGAACACCGAGGCGATCAGGCTGGTGGTGGTGGTTTTGCCGTGGGTACCGGCGACGGCGATGCCATGGCGATAGCGCATCAGCTCGGCGAGCATCTCAGCCCGTGGCACCACGGGAATGCGGCGCTCCAGGGCGGTGGCGACTTCCGGGTTGGAGGTGTTCACGGCGCTGGAAACCACCAATACGTCAGCATCGGCGGCGTTCTCGGCACGGTGACCGATAAAGATCTGCGCACCGAAGGACTCCAGGCGCTCGGTGACCGGGGAAGCTTTCAGGTCGGAGCCCGAGACCTGGTAACCCAGGTTCAGCAATACCTCGGCGATCCCGCACATGCCCACGCCGCCGATACCGACGAAGTGGATGCGGCGGATACGGCGCATTTCCGGTTGCGGCATGGCTTTGCGATTCTCAACCATGGGCCACCTCCAGGCAGGTATCGACCACTTGGGCCGTAGCATCGGGTTTGGCCAGGCGGCGGGCGGCGCGGGCCATGTCTTCAAGTCGTTGCGGCTGCATCAAAACCTCTGTCAGGCGGGCGGCAAGATCCGCGGCGCCAGTCGTTCTTTGCGGCATCAGGAAGGCAGCGCCTTCACGGGCCAAATAATCGGCGTTACGGGTCTGGTGATCGTCGATGGCGTGGGGCAAAGGCACCAGCATCGAGGGCAGACCGGCGGCAGCCAGTTCACTGATGGTCAGCGCACCTGCGCGGCAGACCACCAGGTCGGCCCAGCCATAGGCTTGGGCCATGTCTTTGATGAAAGGCTGCACTTGCGCCTCGACGCCGGCGGCGCGATAGCGCTCGGCGGTCACTTCATCATGGTTTTTGCCAGCCTGGTGAAACACTTCCGGCCGCAGGTCGGGAGCGACCAGCGACAAGGCTTCGGGCAGCAATTTGTTCAACGGTTCCGCCCCCAGGCTTCCGCCCAGGATCAGCAAACGCGCCTTGCGTCCAGTCAGGGCTGGACGCGGTGTATCGAGGAACAGCTCGGTACGCACCGGATTACCGGTGGTACGGCGGCTGCCCGACAGGGTAAAGGTGTCGGGAAAGGCTTCACAGACCCGGGCGGCCAACGGCACCAGTAACCGATTGGCGGTACCGGCCACGGCGTTCTGCTCGTGAACGATCACCGGCACACCGGCCAGTTTTGCCGCAACCCCACCAGGACCGGTCACATAACCACCGAACCCGACCACGCACACTGGGCGCAACCGACGAATGATCGCTCGCGCCTGCCAGATTGACTTGAGCAGCATCAGCGGCGCCTTGAGCAACGACAACTTGCCCTTGCCCCGCAGGCCGCTGGCGTCGATCCGGTGCAGTTCGAGGCCGGCGCCAGGCACCAGTTCGTTCTCGATCCCTCGCGGCGTACCCAGCCAGTGCACGGTGAAGCCCCGCGCCTGGAACTCCCGGGCACAGGCCAGCGCCGGGAACACGTGCCCGCCGGTACCGCCCGCCATGATCAGCACGTTAGCGCCCATGAGTCGGCTCCTCGGCGAAGTCGCTCTCCTGGAATTCCATCTCTTCGCTGCCCAAGTGGGTTCGGCTCTCCCATTCGATGCGCAGCAACAGGCCGAGACAGGCACAGCAGATCACCAGGGAACTGCCGCCATAACTGAGGAACGGCAGCGTCAGACCTTTGGTCGGCAACAGCCCGACGTTCACGCCGATGTTGATCAGGAACTGGCCGATCCACAGGAACGACAAGCCATACGCCACGTAAGCGGCGAAAAACTGCTTGGCCTTCTCGGCCCACAAGCCGATGTACATGCCGCGTACACAGACGAAGACGAACAGGGCGACGGTGCACAGGGAGCCGACGACGCCCAGCTCCTCGGCCAGGACCGAGAACACGAAGTCGGTGTGGGCTTCCGGCAGGTAGAACTGCTTCTGCACGCTGTTGCCCAGGCCCACGCCCAACCATTCGCCGCGACCGAAGGCAATCAGGGCCTGGGTCAATTGATAGCCGGAACCGAACTGGTCGGCCCAGGGGTCGGTAAAGGTGATCAGGCGTGCCATCCGATACGGTTGCGCCTGCACCAGCACCGTCACCGCCGCCACCGCCAGCACGACCATCAAGGTGAAACGGAACAGCCCGACGCCACCCAGGAATAGCATCGCCGCCGCCGCGCCCATCATCACCACCGTGGCGCCGAAGTCCGGCTCCATCAGCAGCAGGCCCGCCATGGGCAGCAACACGATGAATGGCTTGAAGAAACCCATCCAGCTCTCGCGCACTTCCTTCTGGCGACGCACCAGGTAACCGGCGAGGTAGATCACCACGAAGACCTTGGCGATCTCCGAAGGCTGAACGTTGAAGAAACTGAAGCCGATCCAACGCATGGAACCGTTGACCTCGCGGCCAATGCCCGGCAACAGCACCATCACCAACAGGCCGAAGGCCCCGAGCAGCATCATCCAGCCCAGGCGCTGCCAGGTCGCGATCGGCACCATCATGGTGACGATGCACGCGCCCAGACCGATCACCAGGTAAATGAGGTGGCGGATCATGTGATAAAGGGTGTTGCCCGACTGCACGGCCGCCACTTCCGACGAAGCGGAGGTGATCATCACCAGGCCCAGGCCCAGCAAGGCCAGGCAACCAGCGAGCATCGGGAAATCCAGGTCGATGCCGCGCCCGGTGATCAACGGCGACGGGTACGGCTTGATGATATTCATCAGGCTCATGCCAAGTCCTCCGCAGCCCGGGCGAACAGCTGCCCGCGTTCTTCGTAGTTCTTGAACATGTCAAAACTGGCGCAGGCCGGTGACAGCAGCACCGCGTCGCCCGGTTGCGCGAGAGCGCGGCATTGCTGCACCGCCTCGTCCAGCGAACCGACGCGAACCAGCGGCACGGCAACGCCCAGGGCCTGGGCGATCAATTCGCGGTCGCGGCCCATCAACACCACGGCACGGCAGTTGGCTGCCACGGGGTCACGCAGGTCCTTGAAGTCGGCGCCCTTGCCATCGCCGCCGGCGATCAGCACGAGCTTGCCTTCGATGTCCGTCCCCAGCCCTTCGATGGCCGCCAGCGCGGCACCGACGTTGGTGGCCTTGGAGTCGTTGTACCAGGCCACGCCATCGAGGTCGCGCACCCACTGGCAGCGGTGCTCGAGACCGGCAAACGTGCGCAGGGCCGACAGCATGGCGTCGAACGGCAGGCCGACCGCATGTCCCAGGGCCAACGCGGCCAGGGCATTGGCCTGGTTATGGGCGCCACGAATCTTCAGTTCGCGCACCGGCATCAGGTTCTGGAATTCGAAGGCCAGGTATTTCTCGCCATTCTCTTCACGCAAGCCGAAGCCTTTGAAATCCGGAACGCCCAGGCCGAAGGACCAGCACGGCATGCCCTCGCCCAGCAACGGACGGGTCAAGGCATCCTGGCGGTTGAACACCACTTGCCGGGCCCCGCGGAAGATCCGGTGCTTGGCCAGGTGATACGCCGGCAGGCCGCTGTAGCGGTCCATGTGGTCTTCGCTGACGTTGAGCACGGTGGCCACTTCGGCGCCCAGGTGATCGGTGGTTTCCAGCTGGAAGCTCGACAGCTCCATCACGTACAGCTCGACGTCGTCGCTGAGCAGGTCCAGGGCCGGTGTACCGAGGTTGCCCCCAACGGCGACCCGCTTGCCGGCCGCAGCGGCCATCTCGCCCACCAGAGTGGTGACGGTGCTCTTGGCGTTCGAACCGCTGATGGCAATGATCGGCGCCTTGGCGTTACGCGCGAATAACTCGATATCGCCGGACAATTTCACACCACGGGCAGCCGCCGCCTGCAGGGCCGGAGTCGCCAGGGCCAGGCCAGGGCTCACGTAGAGCTCATCGGCGCGGCACAGGAACTCGACGTCCAGCTCGCCACAACGCACGTCCACCTGGGGATAGTCACGGCGCAGCGTGGCCAGCTCAGGCGGATTTTCCCGCGTGTCGGCCACGGCAAACGACACGCCCCGGTTCGCCAGGAAGCGAACCAGGGACATGCCGCTCTTGCCGAGGCCGACAACGATGCGGAAGTGGTCAGAAGCGATCAGGGACACTCGTTCTACCTCAGCTTCAGGGTGGCAAGGCCGATCAGCACCAAGATCACGGTGATGATCCAGAAACGGACGATCACACGCGGCTCGGGCCAGCCTTTGAGTTCAAAGTGGTGGTGAATCGGCGCCATGCGGAATACGCGGCGGCCGGTCAATTTAAAGGAAGCAACCTGAATGACGACTGACAGGGTCTCCATCACGAACACGCCGCCCATGATGAACAGGACGATTTCCTGGCGAACGATGACAGCGATGGTGCCCAGGGCCGCGCCCAGCGCCAGCGCGCCGACGTCGCCCATGAAGACTTGCGCCGGGTAGGTGTTGAACCACAAAAAGCCCAGGCCGGCACCGATCAGCGCTCCGCAGAACACGATCAGCTCGCCCGCCCCCGGCACATAAGGGATCAGCAGATATTCAGCGAATTTCACGTTACCCGACAGGTAGCAGAAGATCCCCAGCGCGCCGCCGACCATGACTGTCGGCATGATCGCCAGGCCGTCGAGGCCGTCGGTGAGGTTGACCGCGTTGCTCGAACCGACGATGACCAGGTAGGTCAGCACGATGAAACCGGCGCCCAGCGGAATGCTGTAGTCCTTGAGCATCGGCAGGATCAGCGTGGTTTCCACCGGCGAGGCGGCGGTCATGTAAAGAAAGATCGCCGCGCCGAGGCCGAACACCGACTGCCAGAAATATTTCCAGCGGCTTGGCAGCCCGCGAGAGTTCTTCTCGATCACCTTGCGGTAGTCGTCGACCCAGCCGATGGCACCGAAGAGCAAAGTCACCAACAACACGACCCAGACGTAGCGGTTCGCCAGGTCGGCCCAGAGCAAGGTGCTGATGCCGATGGACGACAGGATCAACGCGCCACCCATGGTCGGGGTGCCGGATTTGGACAGGTGCGATTGCGGACCGTCGTTACGGACCGACTGACCGATCTGCAGGTTCTGCAGGGTGCGGATCATCCACGGGCCCAGGAACAGCGACAACGACAACGCAGTCAGCACACCCAGGATCCCGCGCAGGGTCAGATACTGGAAGACCGCGAAGCCTTTGTGGAACTGTTGCAGGTACTCCGCTAGCAGCAGCAGCATTAATGTTTCTCCGTGGAGGCGCCGCACAGTGCCGCGACGATGTTTTCCATCGCTGCGCTGCGTGAGCCCTTGATCAATAAGGTGGTGTTCGGGTCCTGCTCGGCACCCAGGGCCTGGATCAGTTCGGCTTGAGTGGTGAAATGCCGCGCGTGTTCACCGAACGCGGCGACCGCATGGGCCATCATCGGACCGACCGCATACAGCGCATCGACCTTGCCGCGTGCATAGGCACCAACGTCGTGATGGCCCTGTTGCGCCCATTCGCCCAGTTCACCGATATCCCCCAGCACCAGCACGGTGCGGCCGGAGAAACCGGCGAGGATGTCCACGGCCGCGCACATGGACGACGGATTGGCGTTGTAGGTGTCGTCGATGACGCGCATGCCGTTGCTGGCCAGTTGCGCGACGGAGCGCCCCTTGACCGGCTGCACGGCGTTCAGCCCGGCGACGATGCCCGGCAGCGACACGCCCAGGGCATAGGCGGCAGCCGCCGCGGCCAGGGCGTTGGCAACGTTATGGGTGCCCAGCAGGTTCAATTGGACCCGCTCGGCGCCGTCGGGGCTGTGCAGGTTGAAGGCTGGGCAACCGCGGGCATCACGGTCCAGGTCACTGGCGTAGAAATTCGCGGCGAGGTTGCTCAGGGCAAAGGTCAGCACCTTGCGCTCGCCCGCCCGGGTCTTCCAGATTTCAAAAGCCTTGTCATCGAGATTCAGCACGGCGACGCCATCGGCATCCAGCCCCTCGATGATCTCGCCCTTGGCCTCGACGATTTTTTCCGGGCCGCCGAACTCGCCTACGTGGGCAGTACCGGCGTTGTTGAGCACCGCCACGTGAGGCTTGGTCATGGCTACGGTGTAGGCAATCTCGCCGAGCCGCGAAGCCCCCAGTTCGATGACGGCGGCGCTGTGTTCCGGCGCCAGTTCCAGCAGGGTCAGCGGCACGCCGAGGTCGTTGTTCAGGTTACCCCGGGTCGCCAGCACCGGACCGCGGGTGCGCAGGATGCTGGCGAGCATTTCCTTGACCGTGGTCTTGCCGCTGGAGCCGGTGATAGCGGCGACCGGGTTGCCATACGCCGCACGGTTCAGCGCACCGAGCTGGCCCAGGGCCTGGCGAGTGTCGTTGACGAGCAATTGCGGCAACGTGCTGTTGCTCACTTCCCGCTCGACCAGGGCCGCGACCGCACCTTTGCCCGCGACCTCGTTCAAGTAATCGTGGCCATCGAAACGCGGCCCGGCCAGGGCGACGAACAATTGTCCCGGTGCGATCACCCGGCTGTCGATGCTGACGCCGTCGAAACTGGCGTCCGCGGCGATGAGGCGCCCATTCAGGGCGTTGGTCAGCTCGCTGAGTTTCAGGGCCTTAAGCATGGGCCACCTCCCACGCGGTCAGGGCGTGATCGGCTTCCACCAGATCGGAGAACGCATGGCGTTCGCCGTTGATTTCCTGATAGTCCTCGTGGCCCTTGCCGGCCAGGACGATGACATCGTCCGCCGAGGCGCTGGCGATCAACTGGGCGATGGCCTGGCCGCGACCGGCGACGAAGGTGACGTTATCCACAGCGGTAAAACCGGCGCGGATGTCGTCGAAAATCCGCAGCGGGTCTTCGCTGCGCGGGTTGTCGTCGGTGACCAGCACACCGTCTGCCAGCCGCTCCACGACTTCGGCCATCAACGGGCGCTTGCCGCGATCGCGATCGCCACCGCAGCCGAACAGGCACAGCAACTTGCCCTTGGCGTGAGGACGCAGGGCCGTGAGGACTTTTTCCAACGCGTCGGGGGTATGGGCGTAATCGACCACCACCAACGGTTGCGCCCCACCACCCAGGCGCTGCATGCGCCCGGCTGGCCCTTCCAGCTTTGGCAACACCTTGAGAATTTCGTCCAGGGCGTAGTCCAGGCCGAGCAAGGCGCCGATGGCCGCCAATACGTTGCTCAGGTTGAAACGGCCGAGCAGGGTGCTGCGCAAGTGGTGCTCGCCCTGGGGCGTGACCAGCGTGGCGCGCACGCCTTCGTCATTGAACTGCGCCTGACGTATATAAAGGTAGGCGCTGGTATCTTCCAGGCTATAGGTGATCAACCGGGACTCGCGCTTGTCGGCGGCCAGTTGCCGACCGAACTCGTCATCGAGGTTGATGACCCGGCATTTCAAATCATTCCAGGCAAACAGCTTGGCCTTGGCTTCACCGTAGGCCTGCATGGTGCCGTGGTAATCCAGGTGGTCCCGGGACAGGTTGGTCAACACCGCCACATCGAATGCCAGCGCCGTCACTCGCCCCTGATCCAGGCCATGGGACGAGACTTCCATCGCAACAGCCTTGGCACCGGCCTTCTTCAGGTCCGCCAGGGTCGCTTGCACGGCAATCGGGTTCGGCGTGGTGTGCAGGCCGCTTTCCAGCGCGCCGTGAAAACCATTGCCCAAGGTGCCGACAATGCCGCAATGCTGCCCTAGCAGGTCCAACGCCTGGGCCACCAGCTGGGTCACGCTGGTCTTGCCGTTGGTACCCGTCACGCCCACCAGGTTCAGATGACGGCTCGGGTCGCCATAAAAACGCCCGGCGATGTCCGACAGCTGCGCCGCCAGATCCTTGACCGGAATCAATGGCACGTCGGTGATTGGCAGCACGGTGGCGCCTCGCACTTCATAAGCCACGGCAGCCGCGCCACGCTTCAGGGCGTCGGCGATATGGTCGCGTCCATCGACACGGGCGCCCGGCACCGCCAGGAACAAGTCCCCGGCACGTACATTGCGGCTGTCCAGGGCCAATTCACGAATCAGCAGATCGTGACCGGCGTGGGCGAAAATCTTGTTCAGGCTCAGGGACATCAGCCACGCCCTCCTTCGGCTTTCAAGGGAACGACCGGTGCGGTATTGGCCTGCTGGGTCGGCGGCAGGTTATCCGGGGTAATGTTCATCAGGCGCAGGGTGCCGGACATCACTTTGCTGAACACCGGCGCCGAGACCAGGCCACCGAAATACCCCGCCTTGCTCGGTTCGTCGATGACCACGACGATGGCGTAGCGCGGATCGCTCATCGGGCCGAAGCCGGCGAACAGCGAGCGGTAGGAATTCTCGGCGTAGCCTTTGGTGCCCACGGAGGTTTTACGGGCCGTACCCGATTTGCCCGCCACGTGGTAGGCCGGCACTTGGGCGCGATAGACACCGCGCGGGGCCTCGATCACTTGCTGCAACATGCCCTGCATGGTCTTGGCAACGTTTTCCGGGATCACCTGGGTGGTCTGCGGCGCCTTGTCGGTCTTGATCAGGGTCAGCGGTGCCATGCGGCCGTTGTTGGCCAGCGCGGAAAACGCGTGGACCAACTGGATCGCGGTCACGGAAACACCGTAGCCGTAGGACAACGTCGCGGTTTCAGCCTTGCGCCAGTCACGGTAGTTCGGCAGGTTGCCGACACGCTCGCCCGGGAAGCCCAGGCCGGTGTCCTGGCCGAGGCCGATTTTCTGGGCCAGGCGATAGATCGTTTCGCCGCCGATATCGAAGGCGATCTTGCTCATGCCGACGTTACTGGAGTTGATCAGGATGCCGGTCAGGTCGAGCACCGGACCTTCGGTCTTGGACACGTCGCGGATGGTGTACTTGCCGATCTGCAGGGTGCCCGGGTACACCTCGACGGTGTCGCTCGGCTTCCAGCGCCCGGTTTCCAGGGCGGCGGCCATGGACACGGCCTTCATGGTCGAACCCGGCTCGAACACGTCGATCATCGCACGGTTGCGCATCATCGCCGGCTGCAGGTTGCGACGGTTGTTCGGGTTGTAGGTCGGCTGGTTGACCATCGCCAGGATCTCGCCGGTCTTCACGTCCATGATCACCAGGCTGCCAGCCTTGGCACCGTTCTCGACGATGGCATTGCGCAGCTCGCGGTTGGCCAGGTATTGCAGGCGCAGGTCAATGGACAACGCCAAGGGCTTGCCGGCCTTGGCGTTTTTGGTGACTTGGACATCCTTGATCAGCCTGCCGCGCCGGTCCTTGATGACCTGTCGCTTGCCAGCGACCCCGGCGAGCCATTCGTCATAGGCCAGTTCGACGCCCTCCCGGCCCCGGTCATCGATGTCGGTAAACCCGACCATGTGGGCCGTGACTTCACCGGCCGGGTAGAAACGCCGGAATTCTTCGATGCCATAGACACCGGGCACTTTCAAATCGAGCACGCTCTGGCCCTGCTCGGGCGTCAAGCCGCGCACCAGATAAATGAATTCCTTGTTGGCCTGGGCTTCGAGGCGCTCGGCCAGGGCCTTGGGGTCCTGACCGAGGGCGGCGGCCAAGGCCGGCCATTTTTCCTTGGCCAACTGCATTTCCTTGGCGTTGGCCCACAAGGTGGTCACCGGGGTACTCACGGCCAGGGGTTCGCCATTGCGGTCGGTGATCAGGCCACGGTGAGCCGGGATCGGAATATGCCGCACACTGCGGGCATCGCCCTGCCCCTTGAGGAAGTCACGGTCGACGACCTGCAGGTCGATGATGCGCCACGAAATCGCCGCCACCATGATCCCGAGCAAGCCCAGGACCAGACGAAACCGCCACGGGAACAGCGCCCCTTCGAGTTTCATCATGGCGCCACCATCTGCACTTCGGCGGCGCCGGGAATGCGCATTTTCAACTGTTCGGTGGCCAAGACTTCGATACGGCTGTGGGCGGTCCAGGTGCTCTGTTCCAGGATCAACCGCCCCCACTCGGCCTGCGCCTTGTCGCGCACGCTGAGTTCGTTATAAAGGGTATTGAGCAACTGCCGGTTCCAGTGCGCGCTATAGGACACAGCGATGGCAGACACGAGCACGCCGATAAACAACAGCAGCATGAAAAAGCTGCCGCCGGGCAGGGGCTTGGCGAAGAGCTTGCTCACCGCAACTTCTCCGCGACGCGCATGACGGCGCTACGGGCACGTGGGTTGGCCTTGAGTTCGGCTTCGGAAGCGAACTGCGCTTTGCCATGGATCTTGATTTTCGGCACGAAGGCTTCGAAACGCACCGGCAGGTTGCGCGGCAGGTTATCGGCTTCACCCTTGGTGAGCTTGCGCATGAACAGCTTGACGATGCGGTCTTCCAGGGAATGGAAGCTGATCACCACCAGGCGACCGCCGATCTCCAGCGCCTCAAGCGCCGCTTCGAGACCCACTTCCAGATCGCCCAGTTCGTTATTGACGTGAATGCGCAAGCCCTGGAAGGCCCGGGTCGCCGGGTTCTTGCCCTTTTCCCAGGCCGGGTTGGCCACTTTCAACACCTCGGCCAGGTCGCCGGTGCGCTCGAAGGGCTTGATGTCACGGCGCTCGACCACAGCGCGGGCCATGCGGCCGGAGAAGCGCTCTTCACCGTATTCCTTGAAGACACGGGCGATTTCTTCCACCGGGGCGGTGTTGACGAATTCCGCGGCGCTGATCCCACGGGACGGGTCCATGCGCATGTCCAGCGGACCGTCATTGAGGAAACTGAAGCCGCGCTCCGGGTCGTCCAGTTGTGGCGACGACACACCCAGATCGAGCAGCACGCCACTGACCTTCCCGGCCAGGCCACGCTCGGCAACTTCCGCGCCCAGCTCGGCAAAGCTGCGCTGCACAACGACAAAGCGGCCGTCTTCGGCCGCCAGCGCTTGCCCGGTGGCAATCGCTTGAGGATCCTTGTCGAACCCCAGCAACCGGCCGTCCGGACCCAGCTGGCTGAGAATCAGCCGGCTGTGTCCGCCACGCCCGAACGTGCCGTCCAGATAGCAGCCATCAGGACGTACGGCGAGAGCCTCGACGGCTTCGTCAAGCAGTACGGTGATGTGGTTAAAGCCGCTATCAATAGTCACAGGATCAAATCACGCAGTTCATCAGGCATGGCGCCCGGTTGTTGAATAGCAGCGAGGTCGGCGGCAGAAACCGCATTCCAGGCATCTTCGTCCCACAGTTGGAACTTGTTCAGTTGGCCCACCAGCATCGCGCGTTTGTCCAGCTTGGCGTACTCGCGCAGGCGCGGTGGCACCAAGAAACGACCGCTGCCATCGAGCTCGAGGTCGACGGCGTTACCGATCAGCAAGCGTTGCAGACGGCGGTTTTCTTCACGCAGCGAAGGCAGTGCGCGCAGTTTGGTTTCGATGATTTCCCACTCATCCAGAGGGTAAACACACAAACATGGATCAACGGCGTCGATCGTGACGATTAACTGCCCCGAACTTCGCGAAACGAGCTCGTCACGATACCGGCTGGGCATGGCGAGCCGGCCTTTTGCATCGAGACTGATAGCGTTAGCTCCGCGAAACACGTCAGCGTTTCTCCACTTTTTGGCGTTTTACCTTCAAAAAAACCCACTTCATGCCACTTTCCGCCACTTGCGCACACTATAGGAATGCGCCCACCGCACCGTCAAGGCGCGTAATGAAGGAAAAGCCTTATAGATCGGAGATTTAGGAGCGTTTCAGGAGGGGTAACAAGAATCTGACGTAGGAAAATTCGCCCCAACCTGAGGCAGCACAGGGAACTGCGCGCACAAGTTAAAGTGATTTGTTAAGAGTAAGATTTTTTTGGTATTAGTAACTGCGTCTGCCAGTGATTTCGGCAGGAGGGGAAAAGGTGGAGAGTCGATCTGTAAGCCGGGTTCTGTCTTGAACAGTCATTCGTCTACGATGGCCATCACTGGACATCTTTAGCAACCTACCCGGTCCCAGCGCGGGCCACGCCTTGGGACCCTATTTGGTCTTGCTCCAAGTGGGGTTTACCTAGCCACGAACTGTTGCCAGCCGTGCGGTGCGCTCTTACCGCACCTTTTCACCCTTACCGGCGCCGAAACGCTTAGGCGGTTATTTTCTGTGGCACTTTCCGTAGGCTCACGCCTCCCAGGCATTACCTGGCACTTCGCCCTATGGAGCCCGGACTTTCCTCCCCCCCCTAATTCTCATAGAGGGCAGCGACTGTCCGATCGACTCTCCGCCGCGAAGGTTAACGGTAGAGCGCTTGAAGAACAAGCGCTAAAAGCCCCAGGCCAGCACCGTGTCCCGGTTTCACTGGTCTTTCTGTTTTTCCAGTGCGACCTGATACAGCACATTCTTGCGCTCGCCAGTGATCTGCGCCGCAAGGGCCGCGGCGCGCTTGAGGGGCATTTCCTCGAGCAACAGGTTCAGGACGCGCATCGCTTCGCTGCTGACGGCGTCCTCGCTTTGCGGCGGCGTCCAGCCTGCCACCAGCACGACGCACTCGCCGCGTTGCTGGTTGCTGTCGCTTTCGACAAAGGCGCGCAACTCGCTCAACGGCAGTCCCTTGAGGGTTTCAAAGGTCTTGGTCAACTCCCGGGCCAGCAGCGCCTGGCGTTCGGCACCAAACACCAGCTCCATGTCCTGCAGGCATTCCAGGATGCGGTGCGGCGCCTCATAGAAGATCAGCGTGCGCGGCTCTTCCTTTATAGCTTCCAGGCGCGCCCGCCGTCCCACCGCCTTGGCCGGCAGGAAACCTTCGAAGATGAAACGGTCGGACGGCAAGCCTGCTGCCGACAGCGCTGCTATCAACGCACAAGCCCCCGGCACCGGCACCACGCTGATACCCGTCGCCCGGGCCTGGCGCACCAGATGATAGCCAGGGTCGGAAATCAACGGCGTACCCGCATCGGAAATCAGCGCGACGTTATCGCCCGCCAACAGCCGGGTAATGAAACGACTGCCTTCGTCCCGCTCATTGTGTTCATGACAGGCCGCCAACGGCGTGGAGATGCCGAAATGTTGCAGCAGGCGCTGGGAGTGACGGGTGTCTTCAGCCGCGATCAGCGCAACCTCCCGCAGGATTTTCAGCGCCCGGGCACTGATATCGTCCAGGTTGCCGATGGGCGTCGCCACCACATAAAGCGAGCCGGCAGCGGAATTCAAAGCACCTGGAGCAGTCAAAACGCGCACCTCATGATCGTAAAAACCGCCATTGTAGCGTGTGCCAGCCATCTCAGCTGTTCGCATCAGCCATTGTGGCGAGGGGATTTATCCCCGCTGGTCTGCGCAGCAGACCCAAAAAGACTGGAAACCATTCAGCCTGACACACCGAGGCGGAAGGTCTTGGGGCTGCTGCGCGGCCCAGCGGGGATAAATCCCCTCGCCACAGGTTTAGTGCCGCCGCCTGAGTGAGTTGCGTCTTTTGTGGCATGCCGCACCCTTTGAAATACCTAAATTGATCGATTCACACCAGTAACATCGCGCCCCGGCCAGTGCTTGGGTACAATTCGACGCTAATTTGATCTCGTATCGGGAACACTTACATGATCGCTTGCCTGCGGCTGCTCTCCGCCCTCTGCCTCGCTGCCCTCCTGGCGGCCTGCGCCAGCTCGCCCTCGTCCAGCCTTGGCGAACTTCCACGGACCCCGGATGCCAGTATCGAGCAGTTGCTCGAACAGGCCACCCAAAGTAAAACCCCGGAAAAAGCCGCCCTGCTGCGCCTGAGCGCCGCAGACCTGGCCTACCGCCAGGGCAATGCCGGCCAGTCCGCACAGATCCTGCAACAAGTGCCGATGGAACAACTCAAGCCCGGCCAGCAGATTTTCGCCAACACGCTGTCGGCGGAACTGGCGATGACCCGCAACCAGCCCAAGGCCGCGCTCACCGCCCTGAGCCACCCAAGCCTGCAACACCTGAGCGAAATGCCCGTGGAACAGCAGGTCCGTACCGGAACCGTCCGCGCCCGCGCCCTCGAAGCCGACGGCCAGACCCTGGCCGCCGCCAAGGAGCGCATCTTCATCGCACCCTTGCTGAAGGACGACGCGGCGGCGAAAAACCACGAAGCCATCTGGTCGCTGATCGCCTCACTGCCCACCGACCAGTTGCAGCCCGCCTCCAACGACGACCTCGGCGGCTGGTTGAGCCTGGCCCAGGCCGTCAAGACCGCCGGCACCCTGGAACAGCAGCAGGCGGCCATCGACCACTGGCGCGAACAGAACCCGAAGCACCCCGCCGCCCTGCAACTGCCGACGCCCCTGGTCAAGCTCAAGGAACTGGCCAGCCAGCCACTGAGCAAGATCGCCCTGCTGCTGCCACAAAGTGGCCAGCTGGCAGCGGTTGCCAAGGCCTTGCGCGAGGGCTTCATGGCCGCGCACTACCAGGCCCAGCAGGCCGGGCAGACGCCGCCCAGCATCCAGTTCTATGACAGCGCCAGCCTGACCTCCATGGACGAGTTCTACCGCAAGGCCCAGGCCGACGGCGTGCAACTGGTCATCGGCCCGCTGGAAAAACCCCTGGTCAAGCAGATCAGCACCCGCCCGCAATTGCCAATCACTACCCTGGCGCTGAACTACAGCGAAGGCGAGCAAGGGCCACCGCAACTGTTCCAGTTCGGTCTGGCCCCCGAGGATGAAGCTCGCGAAGTGTCCCGTCGCGCCCGCGCCGATGGCCTGCACCGCGCCGCCGCCATGGTACCGAAGGGCGAATGGGGCGATCGCGTACTGAAAGCCTTCAGCCAGGACTGGCAGGCCAATGGCGGCACCATCGTCGCGATTGAACGGGTCGACCAGCCGGTCCAACTGGCCCAGCAGATCGCCGACATGTTCCAGTTGCGCCAGAGCGAAGGTCGCGCCAAGAGTCTGCAAAGCACGGTTGGCACCACGGTCGCGGCCCAGCCGTCCCGTCGCCAGGACATCGAGTTCATCTTCCTGGCCTCGACACCGCAGCAGGCCCAGCAGATCAAACCCACCCTGAACTTCCAATACGCCGGCGACGTGCCGGTCTACGCGACGTCTTCGGTGTTCAGCGCCAGCGGCGACCAGAACCAGTACAACGACATGAGCGGCATCCGCTTCTGCGAAACCCCGTGGCTGCTCGACGCCAATGACCCGCTGCGCAAGCAGGTCACCGCGCAGTGGCCCCAGGCGGGTGGCAGCCTGGGTCGGTTGTACGCGATGGGCGCGGATGCCTATCGCCTGGCACCGCGCCTGGGCCAGCTCAAGACACTGCCGGACAGCCGCCTCGAAGGTTTGTCGGGCAGCCTGGCCGTGTCGCCCACCCAGCGCGTACAGCGTCAATTGCCTTGGGCCGAGTTCGTCAACGGCCAGGTGCAGCGCCTGCCGGACACCCAGCGCTGATGCCTGACCGATCACGCCAGCAAAGCGGACGGGATGCCGAGGGCCAGGCCCTCGCGCATCTCCAGCAACACGGCCTGCGACTGGTGGCGCAGAACTGGTTGTGCAAACGCGGCGAGCTTGATCTGGTCATGCTTGACGGCGATACAGTAGTATTCGTCGAAGTCCGCTACAGAAAAAATACCCAATGGGGTGGCGCGCTCGACAGCATTGACGAGCGCAAGCGCCAGAAGCTGGTATTCGCCGCGCAGTATTTCCTGCAACGCGAATCGCGCTGGGCCGATTATCCCTGCCGCTTCGACGTGGTTGCCATCGACAGCAACGCCGCCCAGTTGAACTGGCTGCAGAACGCCTTCGACAGTTGAGCGCCCATGCCGAGCCGGACACCTTCACCTAACTTTTTTGCTCTTTGCTTTGCGCGCCGCACATGTTTGTGCCCATAAGCCGCGCTACTTAAGGTCACACAGATGGACATGCAATCGCGAATTCGCCAGCTTTTTCAGGCCAGTATCGACACCAAGCAACAGGCGATGGACGTACTTGCACCGCACATCGAGCAAGCCAGCCAAGTGATGGTCAACGCCTTGCTCAACGAGGGCAAAATGCTTTCGTGCGGCAATGGCGGCTCGGCCGGCGACGCCCAGCATTTCTCGTCGGAGCTGCTCAACCGCTTCGAGCGCGAACGCCCGAGCCTGCCGGCGATCGCCCTGACCACCGACAGTTCGACGATCACCTCGATCGCCAACGACTACAGCTACAACGAAGTCTTCTCCAAACAGATCCGCGCCCTGGGCCAACCCGGCGATGTGCTGCTGGCGATTTCCACCAGCGGCAACTCGGCCAATATTATTCAAGCGATCCAGGCCGCACATGATCGCGAAATGATTGTCGTAGCATTGACCGGTCGTGACGGCGGTGGCATGGCCTCACTGCTATTGCCTGAAGACGTCGAGATCCGCGTACCGGCCAATGTCACCGCACGTATCCAGGAAGTCCACCTGCTGGCGATCCACTGCCTCTGCGACTTGATCGACAGCCAACTGTTCGGGAGTGAAGAATGACCCCTAATCGCCTAGGCCTTCTGGCCTTGACCCTGTGCCTCGGCATCAGCGGCTGCACATCGGTGGTTAACGCCAGCCGGGAAAAGCCGATCGAAGACGACCGCGGCACCCGCACCTTCGGCAGCAAGATCGACGACTCCCTGATTGAAACCAAGGTCGGCGTGAACATTGCCAAGGCCGACCCGGACCTGGACAACAACTCGCACATCGTCGTCACCAGCTTCAACGGTGTCGTACTGCTGGCCGGCCAGACCCCACGTGCCGACCTCAAGGCCAAGGCCGAGCAGGAAGCCAGCGCCGTACAGCGGGTCAAGACCGTGCATAACGAACTGCAGGTCCTGCAACCCTCCTCGCTGCTGGCGCGCCAGAACGATGCGTGGCTGACCACCAAGATCAAGACCCAGATGCTCACCGACGCCAGCATTCCTGGCTCGCGTATCAAGGTTGTGACCGAGAATGGCATCGTCTATCTGTTGGGCCTGCTGACCAAGCAGGAAGCCGCCCAGGCGACCAACCTGGTGCAGGGGGTTTCCGGGGTGCAGAAAATCGTCAAGTTGTTTGAATATATTGACTGAGGCGACTCACGGCTCTTGAGGCTGCATGTGGCTGGAAAAAACGGTGCTCACTCATACAGAGGAGCGCCGTTTTTTTATTTGGTCGGGGGTGCCCAGATCAAGATCAAAAACAAAGCGAGGCGGCCTTATAGCCGGCCTGTCTCCTCTGGCTGCCCCCCCCCAATCAACTGTGGGAGCGGGTACAGCCGGAGGAGACAGGCCGGCTATAAGGCCGCCTTGCTTTTGCTTTTGATCTGGGCGCCCCATTAACCACGCTGGCCAAACGCAGGCATTGCGCAGTGGGCACCTCGGCATGGATGCCGAGGTAGCCGCGCTGGGCCATGGATGGCCCTTCGCGGCGGCCCACGGAGCAATGCCGGAGTGAGGGCACACCGAGCCTAGGCGAGGTGCCGAGTGGTGGGGCATAAAGCGTTTTGGTTACTTTTGCGCTTTTCAAAAGTGACCCGCTGTAAGAGCGGAACCGCCAGCAGCCATTACCGCAGAAACGGATATACACACCAATCCCCCAGTGAATGCAGCCAAAAAAATGCCCGCATCTCACGACACAGGCATTTTCCTC
>NZ_FPJC01000057.1:0-1959 GCF_900119265.1 Pseudomonas sp. NFACC04-2 | reverse complement strand
GCGCTGATGCAGGCAGGCCTCGCCCGGGAAGCTGTTCGGCGCAGGGTTCCATTGGGCGAAGTGTTGCTGTTGTTCGGCGGCCGTCAGCAGCGGCAGTTCACCGATGCATCGGCGGGGATCGGCGACGATGCCGTGCAGCAGGTTCAACCAGTGATCGGCCAGGCGTTGCACGGTGCTGGCGTCGAACAGGTCAGTGGCATAGGTCAGCGCCGCACCGAGTTCACCTTCGGCTTCCAAGGTGTCGAGGGTCAGGTCGAACTGGGCGGTCTGGCTTTCCCAGTCCTGGGCCTTGATGACCAGCCCGGGCAACGCCGGCAATGCCTGGCGAGCAACGCTCTGGTGGTTGTACAGCACCTGGAACAACGGGCTGTGGCTCAAGTTGCGCTCAGGCCGCAGCGCCTCGACCAGTTGCTCGAACGGCAGGTCCTGATGGGCCTCGGCACCGATGGCCGCCTGTTTGACCTGGGCCAGCAACGCACTGAAGCGCTGCTGCGGATCGACCTCGGCCTTGAGCACCTGGGTGTTGACGAAAAAGCCGATCAGCCCTTCGGTCTCCACCCGGTTGCGGTTGGCGATGGGCACGCCGACACGAATGTCCGACTGGCCGCTGTAGCGATGCAGCAAGGCCTGGAACGACGCCAGCAAGACCATGAACAACGTGCTGCCTTCGCGCTGGGCCAATTGTCGCAGCTGTTGGCCCAAGGCCTGGGGCAGGTCGATAGCCAGGCGTGCGCCGGCAAAGCTCTGCCGGGCCGGGCGCGGCCGGTCGGTGGGCAGCGCCAGCAACGGCTGCTCGCCCCCCAGCACATCGGTCCAGTACGCCAGTTGCCGTTCCCGTTCGCCGGCGTCCATCCACTGCCGCTGCCACACCGCGTAATCGGCATACTGGATCGGCAGTTCGGCCAATGCCGGGGACTCACCCTGGCTGTACGCGGCATAACCCTGGATCAGTTCCTGCACCAGCAATTGCATCGACCAGCCATCGGAGACGATGTGGTGTTGAGTCAGCACCAGCACATGTTCGTCGGCCGCCACCCGCAGCAGGCCAACCCGCAGCAGCGGGCCGTTTTGCAGGTCGAATGGCTGGGCGATCTGCTGGCGGACGAAGGCCTGGATCTGTTCATTGCCACCGTCGAGAATCTGCGGAATCACCAGCGGGTTCATCTGCCCGTGAATGACTTGGAACGCTTGCTCATCGATCTGGACGAAGGTGGTGCGCAGGCTCTCGTGGCGCTGCACCAGGGCGGCGAAACTCCGTTGCAAGGCCTGCAGGTCCAGGGCGCCCTGGATCCGCAGCGCCGCCGGAATGTGGTACGCCGCGCTGTGGGGCTCCATCTGCCAGAGGAACCACTGGCGTTGCTGGGCGTAGGACAGTGGCAGTTGCACGTGGTCCCGGGAAAGACGCGGGATGCTCGCCGGCCGCACCATGTCGCTGCCCACCAGCGCGGCCACACAGGCCTCAAGGCTGGCGTTCTCGAACAACTGGCGCAGTTGCAGGTTCAGGCCCAAGGCTTGGCGAATGCGCGAGACCATCTGTGTCGCCAGCAGCGAATGGCCGCCCAGTTCGAAGAAGTTATCCCTAAGCCCTACCCGCTCCACCTTGAGCACGTCTTGCCAGATCACCGCGATCTGTTGCTCCAGTTCACTTTGCGGTGCCACGTAGTCCTGCTGGACCTGGCTGGCATCGGCGGGCGGCAAGGCCTTGCGGTCGAGCTTGCCGTTGGCGGTCAGCGGCCATTGCTCGAGGAACAGCAGGTGCGTCGGCACCATGTAGTCCGGCAGGTCGGCCTTGAGCTGGGCCTTGATCCGGTCACGTAAACCGGCTTGCTCCTCGCGGGGATCTGCCGGGATCACATAGCCCACCAGTTGCTGGCCGCTCGGCCCTTCCTGGGCCAATACCAGCGCTTCGCGCACCGACGCCAGGGCGTTCAGGCGCGCTTCGATTTCGCCCAGTTCGAT